>JBJKSL010000249.1:0-5873 GCA_046704145.1 Phycisphaerae bacterium | reverse complement strand
TTTTTTTTTTTTTTTTTTTTTTTTTTTTTTTTTTTTTTTTTTCTGGCGAGAGGAATGGTTCCTGCGTCTGCTGCCGGTCATCTTCGGCACAGCCTGGGTGTACGTGATCATGCGCACGGCCGCCATGATCTGCCCGAGAGCCTGGTGGATGGCCGGTCTGCTGGCGGCGTTCTCGCAGGTCCCCACCCATTACAGCCAGGAAATCCGCGTCTACTCCTTGCTGCTGCTGGTTACCGCCTTGTGTTTCTGGGCTGCCGAGAAGCTCATGCGTTCCGATCGGCCCAGGCGATGGGCATATGTGCTGGCCGGTCTTCTCGTGCTGGCCAGCCATTGCCATGCCGTGGGGCTGTTCATGCTCCCGGTAATGGCCGTCTACATGTTGGGCCGCTTCAACCGCTCGCATTGGCGTAGTGTACTACGATCGGGACCTATGGGGCTGACCATCGTTGGCCTGCTTCCCATCGTTTGGTTCGCACGCCACTGGACGACCGTACACGCTGCCGAAGGCGGCTGGTGGATCGGGCCGATGGAATGGCGAGCAGCCGGCTACATGGCCCAGCGATTCTTCGGCGTCACCGCTCTGCGCGAATGCACCCTCTCCCATGAGGTGGCCTGGAAGACCTGGGCGGGCTTCGTCGGCGAACGCGCTGTGGTCTGGGGACCGGCCGTATTGGTGGCGATCGGACTCTCGGCCAAGGAGTTCCGACGAACAGTTGTCGCTCTCGTGCTTTGTGCGGTAACCTTCCTGGGCCTGCTCGAACTATCCAGCGTGGTCGGGTTGCCGAACATCATCGACCGAACCGTTCTGGCCGGGTGGACAATCGTACCGCTTTGCCTGGCCTGCAGTGCTGCCGCCGCAAGCACTCGCACAACCAAGTGGATAGCCGGCCTCCTCGTAGTGGCCATCGCTGTGGCCTGGGCATCGGGCTGGACCTGGACGGTCTACGCTGGACCTCCACGGCGACAAGCTACCAAGTCACTCTTCGTGTGGCTGGCCGACCGCATCAGCCCCGCTGACCTCTTATTTACGACTCCCGACTGGTTCAAAGACCTGACTGTCTACTCCATGCGCGACAACATCTCGGCAGACCAGTTGCTCGACGAATACCAGGACTACTACGGCAAACCGCCCATGCACGTTTCAGCATACCGAACCCGCGAAGGATGGCAGAACCGCTTCGCACGTAAAATCCGCGATACCGAGCGTCTTCACGGCGACAACTTCAGCATCTGGGTGGTCAAGTTTGCAACCAGCTTCGTTGCCCCACCCGGCTCGCCCGAATACTACATCCTGCAACACTGCCAAGAGGTGGAAAGACGCGAGATATTCACCGATCGCGCCATTGCGATCATCCGCTACCACCTGGTCCGCCCGCCCGAGCAGCCCGCGTCGGACTCCCCCGCCTCCCAGCCGACCAGCCTGCCAAATTGACACCGCGGCAGCGACAATCCGTGCTCTAAGCTCTTGTTCCAGCCGTGATAACGCTGTTTTTCCGCCGGAAATCCGGTCCTATATACCTGTCGGCGTTGCTGGTACGGAGCTTGCATCCTGCAGCCATGGTTGATTCTGTCGATGGCGGCACGTGCCGTGTATCGCTCCAATGACCATGAGCAACTGACGAGAGGAAACCATGCGTTGGGAACAACTCACCGTCAAAGCAGGCGAGGCCATCCAACGAGCCCAGGACCGGGCCACAAGTGACGGTCATGCACAGGTCGAGCCGTTGCATCTGCTGGCCAGCCTGATCGAGGGCACCAGCGACACCGGCAACATCGTGGTGCCCATTCTCGAGAAGGTTGGCGTGCGGATCGATCGTCTCACGAGCATGGTCAACAGTGAGTTTGCGCGCCGCCCGAAGGTCAGCGGCGGCCAGACCATGCTGTCTCGCGAGTTGCAGGAGGTGTTCGACGTCGCCCAGAAGCAGGCCGATCGCCTCAAGGACAAGTATATCTCCACCGAGCACCTGCTGCTCGGGTTGCTTGAGGTCAAGAGCGACGCTCGTGAAGTGCTGTCGGCACTTGGCGTAAAGCAGAACGACGTGCTTGCGGCGATGAAGCAGATACGCGGCAATCAACGTGTGGACACGCAAAACCCCGAAGAGACCTACCAATCGCTGCAGCGTTACGGCCGCGACCTGGTAGAGCTGGCTCGTCGAGGCAAGATCGACCCCGTCATCGGCCGCGACGAGGAAATCCGCCGCATCGTGCAGGTACTCAGTCGGCGCACAAAGAACAACCCGGTCCTGATCGGCGAGCCCGGCGTAGGTAAGACCGCCATCGTCGAGGGCCTCGCCCTGAGGATCGTCAACGGCGACGTGCCCACCGTCCTGAAGGACAAGCGTGTAATCGCGCTCGACATGGGTGCACTCATCGCCGGTGCCAAGTATCGCGGCGAGTTCGAAGATCGCTTGAAGGCGGTCATCAAGGAAGTCGTACAGAGCGACGGCCAGGTAATACTGTTCATCGACGAGATGCACACCATCGTCGGTGCCGGCCGGGCGGAAGGCGCGGTCGACGCCGGCAACATTCTCAAGCCGCCGCTTGCTCGCGGTGAGCTGCGCTGCATCGGTGCCACCACCCTTGACGAGTATCGTCAGCACATCGAAAAAGACCCCGCTCTCGAGCGGCGGTTCGCGCCTATCTACGTGGGCGAGCCAACCGTCGAGGACACCATCGCCATCCTGCGCGGTCTGCGGCCGCGGTACGAAGCCCATCACGGCGTGCGCATCCAGGACTCCGCTTTGGTTGCGGCGAGCACGCTCGGCAATCGCTACATTACCGATCGCTTTCTGCCGGACAAGGCTATCGACCTCGTGGACGAGGCTGCCAGTAGGCTGCGCATCGAGAATGACTCCATGCCGACCGAACTGGACGAAATTCGCCGCAAAATCATGCAGTTGGAGATCGAACGCGAAGCTCTGCGCAAGGAAAAGGACGAAGGTTCGCGGCGCCAACTGGAAACCGTCGAGCGGCAGTTGGCTGAACTCAACGAGGAGAACGGGGCGCTGACCGCACGCTGGGAGCGTGAAGTCGGCGTGCTCAACCGCATCAAGGCTCTTAAGGAGGAGATAGAATCCAAGCAGAATGAGCTCAGCGACGCTCAGAGGCGAGGCGACCTCGAACGGGCCGCCCGCATTCAGTACGGCGAGCTACCCAACTCCAGGATCGAACTGGACAAGTCAGAGGAGGAACTGGCCCGCTTCGCCGCCAATGGCAGCCCGCTGGTGCGGGAAGAGGTCACACCCGAGGAAATCGCGGAGGTGGTCAGCAAGTGGACGGGCGTCCCCGTGTCGCGCATGCTCGAAGGCGAACGCGAAAAGCTGCTGCACATGGAAGAGCGGCTCAGCAATCGCGTGATCGGCCAGACCGAAGCGATCCGGGCAGTGAGCGATGCTGTCCGCCGCAGTCGGGCCGGCATCAGCGACCCCAATCAACCTATCGGCTCGTTCCTGTTCCTCGGCCCGACCGGGGTGGGCAAGACTGAACTATGTAAGGCACTGGCAGAGTTCCTGTTCGACGACGAGGCCGCCTTCGTACGGCTCGACATGAGCGAGTTCATGGAGCAGCACTCCGTGGCACGGCTGATCGGCGCACCGCCCGGATACGTCGGCTACGAGGAAGGCGGCCGCCTCACCGAGGCCGTGCATCGACGGCCGTACTCGGTGGTGTTGTTCGACGAGATCGAGAAGGCGCACCCCGATGTGTTCAACGTACTGCTGCAAGTGCTGGACGACGGGCGGTTGACAGATGGCCACGGCCGCACGGTCGACTTCCGTAACACCATCATCGTGATGACCAGCAACATCGGCAGTGCCGTCATCCAGAAGCTGTCCGAGCAGGGAGCCATCGATATCGAGATCGAGTCGGCGGTCCGCGAGGAGCTCAAGCAGTACTTCCGGCCCGAGTTCCTCAACCGCATCAACGAGGTGGTCGTGTTCCATCGGCTGAGCGAGGAGGATCTCGCGCGGATTGTGGACATCCAGGTGAGCTATCTGCAGAAGCGGCTGGCCGATCGGCAGATCACCATCCATATGACCGACTCAGCCCGGCATCGCCTGGCCCACGACGGCTACGATCCCGTCTACGGGGCTCGGCCGCTGAAGCGCCTTATCCAGCAGGAGATTGAGAACCCCCTGGCCCGCCACCTGCTCCAGGGCGACTATGTGGACGGCGATCAGGTCGAAATCGACTCCGCGGGCGAGGCGTTCGCGTTCCGAAAAATGGAACCCGCGCGAGCGTAACCCCACGCAGAAGGCCAGAAATTCGGCCGTGGAAGCGGATTGACGGATTTTCGGGCACAAAAAACATAGGGTATTTGCCGCCTTATCTAAAGAGCTACACCACGCCTCACGATACTTACATCAGAGGCTGTGGGTATCCGCTCGCAGGAGCGGACAGCCTGGCTTGGAGGGTCCGAGTAACGGCGAGCTCGGACCCTTCTTTTTTTATGCGCACGCCCTCCCCTACGCGTCTTGAAGCTGAAGGCCGCCCGCTATCAGCCTTCAGCGCATATCGTGACCCGCTTGCTGCATCGCCATGCGGGACGCCTTCCAGCGAACATGGGCTTACACGAACCGCCGCGTTCAGCCGCCGGTTCTTTGCAAATGATCTGACCCGCTTATAAACTGGTATCCTCTCGGGGCGTAGCTCAGCCTGGCTAGAGCGCTTGGTTTGGGACCAAGAGGTCGCTGGTTCGAATCCAGTCGCCCCGATTGAAAAGGGCTGTCTTAGGACAGCCCTTTTCAATAGAGCAGGTGAGCAGTAGAACAGTGGAGCAGTAGAGAAGAAGGACTTGAGAAGGCGGGCCGGCGCGAATCGCGAGAAACCGCTCACCTGCGGTCTACTGTTCTACTGATCTACTGCTCAATTGGAGGCGAGCATGGCCTTCATGTTCGAGAACTTGGCCGTCTATCAGAAGGCCGTTGATTTCGCCGATCGAATTGTCGGATTGACCGAGGGCTTCCCGCGCGGTTACTACTTCCTGACCGACCAGTTGAACCGTGCAGCTCTCTCGATAGCCACCAACTTGGCGGAAGGCAACGGCCGATTCACGAAACCCGACCGCAGGAACTTCTTTACAATTGCCCGTGGCTCGGTTCAGGAGTGCGTGCCCCTCATCGAATTGGCGCGTCGTCGCGGATTCATTGCCGACGCCATCTCCGCCGAACTCCGAAGCAAGCTGGAAGAAATCTCCCGCATGCTCTCCGGCCTGATCAACGGGCTGGAGAACCGGCAGAAATGACTCAGGATTGCGGTGCGACTGATGCGACACAAAGATCCGCGTTTGACGCAGAACATGTATATACCGGCCCGATGCGTTGGATATGGCCGGGGCGGTGAGAACAATGGCGCTTTTCGGCGATCTGAAGCCGGAAGGGGGTAGAATCTGATGAACGGTTTTTTGTCACAAGCAACGCAACCCGCTGTAGACGCTCTGCAATTACTGAAGGATCTGCACGGATTCTACAACGATGCTTGGACGAAGCTATTGTGGTTCGTCGCAGCACTGGGCGCAATCGTCGGAATCGTTGTGCCGTGGTGGCTGCAACGGGAGCGCAAAGAGCTGTTTCAGCGAGGTGAGAATAAAATCATGGAGGAGATTTCCGCAGCGAGGAAGGATATCGTTGCACAGCGGAAGGAGATGCTGCAAACCGTCGATGAACAGCGGCAGGAATTGCGGCAGTACATCGACGGGGAGCTGAATTCGGCGCTGGCGAATGCCTATCTGTCGGCTTCCATGGGAGGATTTGGCAACCCCGTGGTAAACGCTGCACAGAGCCTGATGGCGGCTGAGCGGTTCGCCAGAGGGGAGATGGCTCAGAACGTCGCGATGTCTCTTGATGCTTTCGAGTTGGCGATGCGTGATGCAGACG
>JBJKSL010000248.1:0-3392 GCA_046704145.1 Phycisphaerae bacterium | reverse complement strand
CAAGGATTCCAGATTATCGGGCCTTAAGGCGGCTCTCCAAGGCGGGGGAGTACGTGGCATCTTCACTGGGGGCGAGCTCCTGAATTCCATATTCCAAACCTTATACTAATCTGTCCCAAATTAGTATAACAAGGAGGAAGATGGGCTCCAAGTACTAATTTTGTCCAGATTAGTACAAAAGCATAAAAATCAGAAGTAATTGTGTTTGCAGACCTTGCACTAGATTTCCGTTCGCTCAACCGTATCCCAGGTCGCGGAGGTGCTTTTCGGAGAGGCCGAAGTGGTGGCCGACCTCGTGCAGCACCGTCTTGCGGATCTGGTCGACCATCTGGCGGGGGGTGCGGCACATGCGCTCGATGTTCTGGCGGTAGATGACGATCCGTTCGGGGAACTGGTAGGGGGCGTCGACGTGGCGTTCGGTCAGCGGCACGCCCCGGTAGAGGCCCAGCAGGCAGCGGGGGTCGTTTATCCCCAGGTCTCGACAGGTGACCTCGTCGGGCATGTCCTCGATGTCCACGGCGACGTCCTGAAGGTAACGGTGAAATCCCTCCGGGATAGACGCTAAGGCGTCTTCGACTACGGACTCGAATGCCTCGTCGCTCAGGTGCATAAAAAGACCTCGCTACGGCGGCCAACGTTCGGCCGTCTGGCTGCATCTTAGTTTATGTCGCGGGCGGCGGCGAGCGTGCTGCCTGCGGAGGAGTGCGAAGCGAGAACTGCGAAACTAAGATAGGGGGCGGGAACGCTTCTTGTTGGAAAGGGATCGTCATGCGTCATATTGCCGGGATGGTTAGCGGGCTGATGTTGGCGGTGTTCGTGGTTGGCTGCGGGCCGACGGCGTACAAGATCGAGCCCGTACTGGTGGATCGCACGCTCGATGAGACCGTGGTCATCGACGAGGGCGGCTGGGCGCCGGCCAAGATCGCCATTATCGACATCGAGGGCATCATCCTCGACGCGCACAAGCCGACGCTTTTCGGCGAGGGCGAGAATCCGGTTTCGGTGTTCGTGGAGAAGCTGGACAAGGCGGCCAAGGATCGATCCGTACGGGCGATCGTGCTGCGGATCAACTCGCCGGGGGGCGGCGTGACAGCCAGCGATCTGATGTACCAGGAGCTGCTGGCGTTCAAGAAGCGAACGGAGGGCAAGCGGCCAGTGGTGGCGGTGCTCATGGATGTGGCGGCCAGCGGCGGGTACTACGTGGCCTGCGGGGCGGACGAGATCGTGGCCAATCCGACCACCGTCACCGGCAGCATCGGCGTGATCATGCAGCTGTTCAGCTTCAGCGGCACCATGGACAAGATCGGGGCCGAGGCGACGGCCATCAAGTCCGGCCCGATGAAGGATGCGGGCTCGCCGTTCAAGAAGCTCAAGCCGGAAGAGCGAGAGGTCTTCCAGGGTCTGGTGAATCAGTACTTCGATAGGTTCGTGAAGGTCGTGGCGGCGGGCAGGCCCGACCTGACCGAGGCTCGTGTTCGCAAGGTTGCCGATGGGCGGGTGTACTCGGCCCAGCAGGCGCTGGACCTGGGCCTGGTGGACAAGATCGGCACTTTGCGGGATGCCGTTGCCTTGGTGAAGCAGAAGATCGGGGCCGAACGCGTGCGGGTGGTGATCTATCATCGGCCGTTAGGCTGGCGGCCGAACATATACGCCGAAACGCCAGCCGCGGCACCGCAGGTGAACATGATAAACATTCAGATTCCGGAGAGTTTTGCGATTCCACAGGCCCAGTTCATGTATTTGTGGGCACCGGGCTCGTAGAGAGAACGACGCGGCGATACCGCGAGGCGGAGCGGCGAATAAGGAGTGAAGGACAAACCCCATCGCACACGGTGGGTCAAAAAAATTGCATGGCGTGGGGGAATGCCCCTTGACGGTGGGGGGCTGGTGACCGTACTTTTCCGCCAGCATCCCGTTCGCGTCACGGCGGGATCACTTCATCTCTTTGTTCCGAGGAGGAACGTGCCATGGCTAAGAAAGCAGCCACGAAAAAGCCCGCAGCCAAGAAGGCCCCCGCTGCCAAGGCCAAGAAGGGTGCCTGCAAGAAGGGCGCCTGCAAGTAGTCTCACACCTGTTTTGATGGCACAATGGCGGGCAGTCCTGTCTATGGATTGTCCGTCTTTTCTTTTGCGCCGCCGTGTTCTTTGCGGAAACTACTGGGGCTGGATGGCGTCAGTGCTTCGCTGGTGATGACGTAATGTTGCCACAATGGCTAAGCCGCCCACGAACAGGATGAGGGCCGGGATGAATACGCGAGCCGGGAGCAGGCCGGTCGCGGTTTCGGGCACGCCCAGCCATTTGACGGTCTGGGGGGAGAGAGCATTCATGGTGGTGAGCAGGCCGTTGTGCAGGGCGTGCATGATTATGCCCGGCCAGATGGAGCGCGTCTGCCAGCACACGTAGGCCAGGCAGATACCCAGCATGGCCGTGACGGGCAGGCGGTCCAGCATAAAGTGATAGATGCCGAACGTCAGCCCCACGACCACGATAGCCGGCCACTTCTTCATGGCCTGCGACAGGCCCGACAGCAAAAAACCGCGGAAAAACAGCTCTTCAGCGATGGCCGGCACGATGGCCATGAGGATCAGCACCTGCCAGAGCGGGGCGTCCGCCAGCTGGGTTTCGATCAGCTTGAAGACCTGCTGCATGGCCTCGGAGGGCGGGGCCAGACGCGTCTGCAGGGCGACGAACTGCTGAGCAATCGCCCAACTCGAACAGCCCAGCAGCAGTGCGGCCAGCCAAGCCCGCGCCGGAGGCAACCGGAGCTTGAAGGTGTTCACCACGTCGATGCGATAGTACACCGTGAGTCCCAGCGGCAGCAGTACGAACAGGCCCAGGAACTGTACGAAGGCCAGTAGTGTGAGCGTGCGCAGGAAGTGAGTGGCCTCCTCCGTCCCACCGAGAAGCGACTGGGCGTAGAAGCTCACCGGGAACAGCAGGGCCACCACCAGCAGGGCCTGCGAGATTGTGGGCAGGGGCGAGGGCCGGCTGTACCGCCGCAGCAGGAGCGTCTTGTAGGAACCCGCGTCGGCAAAGACGACAGCCTCCTGGCCGAACAATCGCACAGCGACGGCGATAGCCGCGGCTGCATAGAAGCTCGTGGAAATGAGCACGATGGCGACCTGCGACCAGGTATAGCTGTCCTGGAAGAGTGCACGCGCCAGCAGGACCATGTTGCCCACCGGCAGGACGAGCAGAATGCCGCTCAACCGGGCGGTCGGCAACGTAGCGGCGATCGCGGGGATCATGGCTCCCAGAATGACCGGCATGGTGTAGCTCTGTGCCTCTTTGAAGGTGCGGGCGAAGCTGCAGACCGCCACCAGCAACGCCGCAAACAGCAGCGAGAACGGCACCATGCAGACCATGATGATGGGCAGCACCCCCACGGGAAT
>JBJKSL010000247.1:0-5015 GCA_046704145.1 Phycisphaerae bacterium | reverse complement strand
GGGTCAATAGAGGCCGGCTCTGATAAGGGGCTTCTCGTTGCCGAAGGCACCGGGGTCAATAGACCGCGGCTCTGAGTTGCATCATTGTCACGGCATGCAGCGCGGGTGCTTGCTAAGCACACGTGGTTTACCGTAATATCTCCGCAGTATGGGCTTGGCTGACTCGGCCGGCTTGTCGCGTTGGCGACCGACAGATGTTGAAGTCGCTTGGTGGCAAGTACTTAGCGGTGCGGGTTGATACTGGCTCATAACGACATGGCGCCTCGCCACGCGAGGCCTAACCCCGCTTAGTTTCGACGGCGGTTACCGACCTGGAGGAGCCTCCCCGTGACTATCAGATTGCTGCGATCCGCCGCGTTGGCGGGACTGCTGATCGTCTCTGTGCTTGCGTGCACCAGTTGCGACGCGTTGAACCCGGCATTTGTGAGCCAGATAGGCGGCAGTTCGGGAGCCGCGGGACCGGAGCCGACGGGGAGCATCGTGCTGGTGTTCAACAATCAGCGGGCTCAACGATTTGCGTTGTCGTACGATCTCACGATCAATCGAGCGGGGGAACAGACGGTGACCGCGTCCGGCGGTGCACTGGAGGCGGAAACCGGCTACTGGACAGCGACGTTCGACTGCAATACCACCGCGATCACGTTGCGAGGCGTGGTGCCGATCAGTTCATCCTCGGCCACTCAGCCAGCCAGCCAGCCCTCGACGGGGACCTCGCTGGGCCTGGACGGAGTTGAGTTCAGCCGGCCGGCGCTGCAGTGTGGCTCGGTGTTGTTTGTGAATCTTCCGCTGGTTGGCTCCCCAACGGTTGACCTGTTCCCATGAGGCGGGTCAGTGGTTGAACTTGGAACTATAAGGGACTTGGAATGAGCTTCAGTGCCCCATTGCGAAGAGGATCGGCGATCCTGATGCCGCTCGCCACAATCTGCCTGGCCCTGGCAAGCACCAGCGGGTGCCTCAACCCTGGGTTCGTGAACCAGCTGGCGGGTGGTTCGATCGTACCACTGGCCCCTGGGGACACTCCGTTCGTACAGGTGCTTGTGATCAATGCCACCGCATCGAAGTCTCTGAGTTTTGAATTCGGCTGGTCACCGGAATTCCAGGGGTTTTCGACGGGCTTCATCAACAATGTTGTGGCCGAGACCCAACGCGGTTTTCTGCTGGCGTGTCCGGTTGACAAGATCGGCCTGGGAAACCCTCTGGACCTGAACCAACCGGCTATCGTGATTGATGGCACGGTGGATGTGCCGGCTTCTGCTTTTCCGCTGTTCCTGTTGGAGGGCCGCGACTTCTACTGTGGCGATACAGTGGTCCTCACGGTTACGGACGACACGAACAACGGGTATGGGATTCACATCTCTGCCGGGCGGATTGATGGAGCCACTCAGACCGGGCCGTTCTCTGGTCCGGACACCTTCGAGATCGTCAACGAGTTGCTGATGTCCAATGGAAGCGTGGCGCCGAGCGTGGTGCCATAAGTCCGGAGGATGGGTTTCGGCGGAGCGTCCGAACGCATCCCTTCGGGATGGCAGCTAAACGAAAGGCAAGAGAGACATTGCCGTCAAAGTGGTGACGCCTGGACGGAAGGCGCATACCACGTCGCAGGGATGGGGCACCCGCACATCTTCCAGCCTGCGAATCGATCGCGTTGCACAATTGAGTTTTCGCCCAATCAAGCGCGTTGCACGATGAGTTTTCGCGTCGCGGTCCTGCTCGAAGGCGAGATCGCCGCATCATACGCATCCGCGTCCTTTTGCGCGCGACGACTTGCCCATAAGCCTATTACGCACGTTTTTTGGAACGCCGCGGTGGGCACGAGTTTCAATTGTAATCGGTATCAGCACCGTTCGACTGTCGTCAGTACAATCAATTCGGCATCAGTGACGTTATATCGGCATCAGCGCAGTTCAGTCGGCATCAATACTGACCGCGCGTTGAACGGCATCACGGCAGGGTGATGTTGGACAAGTCGCCAAAACCGCAGGTGGCGGCCGAGGGCGGCAGCGTATCGGTCAGGCTGGGCGTTGCGGTGGTTGTTCCGGTGGTGCCGGTCGTGTCAGTGGTGCCGGTGGCGGCACTGGTGTCCACTGGGACTGCGATGTAGACGACCTTCTGCTGGCAATTGTCGGGATCAGGCATGAACGTGAACGCAGGGGGAGCCGCAGCGTTCGTCCCCATGATCTCGATGAGAACGCTGGGGGCGCTGCAACTGACGGCCACGTTGCCGACACTGCAGGGAGCAATTGTCCTGCTGAGGGCGAGGTCACCTTCAGGTGTGACCACAACGTTGTGGGAAGCCCGGCTGTCGGTATTGAAGATGACCAGGAGGAAGTCGCCCTCTCCGGGCACGGATCCGGGAATAAAGCCGGCCACCCCCGCAGTCAGCTGTCCGCCGGCAAAGCTGCTGGAAGGATATGGACCGAAGCCGAAATTCGAGGTGCCTGCGCAACTCAGGCAAGGCAGGACCAACAGACCGCAGGCCAGCAACATCCGCTTCATGGAAACCTCCCAAGGGGCGTGCACTACAATTGCGCCAATTCTGCCGTCAGTATACTCGGCACCGGGTGTTCTTGGAAAGGAGCGCACGGAGCCGGCTAGTTCCGGCGTGAAGCGTGCAGGCGGCTACCTGGAATCGGGGGGCGACCGAGGGGTACCCAGGCTCGGCGATCGGCCTTTTGGATGGAGAAGGGTTCGAACGAGCAGAGATCGCCCAGGACGATTAGAGTTGCGACCCGGCCCGGGCCACGAATGGTCCAAAACTCCGGTGGGGCCAAGACCCGATCGTTCCATCTCTGACGAACATCTTCCAGCACTTCCGGGCTGGCCAGGGGCGCGGTTTCGACGGCGGTCACACTGACGGCGGCACGGACGGGGCCGCTGACCTCCTTGAGCCAGATCAGATCGCCCGGCTGGACCATGCCGTGTGGCGGGAAGCCCGGTCTACCCAGCCGGCATTCGACTGTTTTGCGGCCGGCTACGATCTGATCCAGGTAGGTACGGTAAAGGGTGGCCAGATGGTGTCGCATGGGCTGAGCGTCCGTCAGGAACTGAATTTAGACAACCGGCATTGTAGCGGTATTTGGATTGTCATCTAGTCTTTTGAAGTGAGCGATGATAAAATGGTACTGGAATAGCCGATATAAAAGACGCCGTATCGCCGCCGGAGTGGCGGTTGTGAGGGCGTTCGGAGTTCGTAGGATGCGGTAGGGAGCTACCGCTTTCCTCAAATATCGCGGTGGACAATTATGGCAGTCAGACACCACATAAAGATGCTTGTTGTTGATGATGATCCCCAGGTGTGCAAGACAGTAGGCACAATCCTGCAGGAGCATGGCTATCAGGTTCAGACCTTCACGCAGGCCCGGCAAGGGCTGCAGGCGGTGCGCAAGACGCCGTTTGACATCGCGTTGGTCGACATAAAAATGCCGGACCTCAGCGGGCTGGAAGTGGTCGAGAAGATCAAGAGCGAAGATCCGCGAATGGCGATCCTAGTGATGACGGCCTACCCGGACGTGCAGACGGCAGCTGAGACCATGCGACTTGGCGCACGTGATTACATCACGAAGCCTTTCCGAGAGGAACAGTTGCTGGCAGCGGTAGAACGCATGGCCCAGGAAATGGGGCTGATCTACACAAACGAGCAGGAGTTGAACCGACTGATCGGCCAGCGGATTCGGACGGAGCGTCTCAAGCAGAGTCTCACGCTACGGCAATTGTCCGAACGGTCGGAGTTGACGACGTCGCAGTTGTCGCAGGTGGAGTTGGGGAAGAATGCAGCCAGCGTCTGGGCGTTGGCGCGTATCAGCGGGTCGCTGGGCAGGCAGCTTTGCGAACTGCTGGAGGGGCTATAAGACGCATTTGCGTATTTTTTGCGCGCGGCGAATGGCTCTTGGCTGTGCAGCACGTCTAGACGCGGGCAAAGGAAAGCGTACACTGAGTTTCATGAACTTGGATTCAACATCAACATCCCACCCCAGCGGAGAGGAATTCGCCACTGAACTGGCTCGCATGGCTGCAGACAATCATGCGGAGGACGTGGTGGTTCTCGATCTGCGGAATCTCTCGGCGGTGGCAGATTTCTTCGTGATCGCGACAGGCACCTCCGATCGACAGATGCGGGCCATCGCCGACCAGGTGGAAGAGTACGGCCGCAAACTTGGCCAGCGGGTCTATGGGCGTAGCGGCTACGAGAACGCCACTTGGCTGCTGGTTGATTATGTTGACGTGGTGCTGCACCTGTTCGATGCGGAGAGGCGGCAGTATTACGACCTCGAGTTGCTGTGGGGCGATGCCCCGCGAATTGACTGGGAGTCAAAGTCTGCCACTTCAAGCGAGACACCAGCCGAGGCGGCTGAACCGAAGAAGACGCGGCGGCGGTGACGTGACGGAAATGCGCAAGCGACTGCGAGTACCAGGCGTCCGTGCGTCAAGCTTGGCTGCAATCGCGCGGGAATGACGCTCCATATCCAGCCTGTGAGTTTTAGCCAATACTAATCGCAATTTCACTTTGATTTCGCTTGCACGTTGGCCGTTTCGCTGGTAGAGTTATCTCGACAATCGACGGTCTATGGCACACATCCAGGCCGTCAATCTTACGCAAACATCTGTCTGATGCGACAAAATTAGGAAGGTGGGAAGACAGCGGTAGGGAAAGAAGCATCGGATGGGGAGGATGCGCAGGTCAGGGAAAGGTGTGATCGTCGCGGACGGTTTTGCCGTTTACCGGAACCTTTGACCTGTAATCCGGAAGGGACATGCACCTCGATTGAGGGGCCTGTCCCTTCTCTTATGCGCGGATGGGTTGCGTGAGGCAGTCAGGGATTACGAAGTTGAGACCGCGGAGAAGACCCCAGGGCATGCCTGCCCTGGGCTTTTGATCGGGCTCGTGTGAGTAGACGGGCGATCATCTGAGATCTCAAATCACTACTGTCCGGTTAACTTCGGCGTTCCGTGACGCAAGGTACGTAATCCAATAGAGTTGCGAGCGTTTATGGGTGTCATCGATTTCAACTCTGATT
>JBJKSL010000246.1:0-6182 GCA_046704145.1 Phycisphaerae bacterium | reverse complement strand
AAGCACGCAAGCTTGAGCCGCCCACCCTGTATCAGACATTCCTTCGACAACTGCAGCAGGGTTTCCAGCGAGGCGCCGTCCAGAAAGGGAACCTCCGACAGATCGATGGCAATGCGGCCCGTTCCGCCATTGGTGGCGTGCAGAATGGTTTCGCGCAGCTCTTCGCACTCAATCTGCGAAACCGCGTCCTGGATCGCCAGCACCTGTGTGTTCCCCACCTGGTACAGGTTGGTCTTCATTACCTGATGTCCTCTCGAGCCGTTTCCGACCGAGCTGAAACCAACAACATATCCTGGCCCCGAGCCGTACCGAGAGCGGAGATCGAACGACTGAGCAGCTCCTCAACCGGCACTTTGGTAAACCCGCTGCCTGACAAACCGGCTCGCGGAGTCACCCAGGCGGTCAACTCGAAATCGCAGATCACCCGGGCAATGTTGCTGAGCAGCTTACGACAGATCAGCTCCGCCAGCGGTATATCCAGCCGCCGCAGCAGTGCCACAAACTGGGCATCACTGAATCGGCCTACAATGTCGTCTTTGCGGAGGCCGGCGGCGATAGTCTGGCCCACCTTCTCGACCAGTTCATCACGCTTGGCCCATTCACTGGCGTCATCAAGCCCGCGGAGCCCCTCCAGGCACACGATCATGACAACTACCGGCTCGTGTAAGCGGTAACACTCCTCCAGCGTAGCCCGAAGAGCCGGCATGAAGTCCGTGCGATTGATCAACCCCGATCCGCGGTCGGTCTGCCGGGCCAGCCGAAGCGATTCCAGGTGATGGACGTGCAGCCACAGCTGTTCGATCAGGTCCGCAACCGCCTCCAGGTAGGCCTCGCTCGGAGTCGGATCGTCGACAGATTCCGCGGTGATCAACCCCACGGTCACATTGCCATCACGAATGGGCACAGCCCAAGCCAACGGAACGTTTCCAGACTCCGCAAGAACCTGCACCAGTGGACCGCTCGAAGCGGCGTTGGCCAAGAATCGCCGGCCGGTGGTGAGCACGTGCGTGAGCAAGTCCTTCGAGGGTGATTCGACTTCCTCCGTGTTCGACTCGTGCGCCATGGCAAAGAGCTGCCCTTCCGCTCCGACGCGGTAGCAACGCAGCCGATGCATACCCGAAAGCATGCGCACAAGCTCCCGAACGTGGTTGTCGAACGAGGTCCAGGGATAACCGCTCTGGCCCCAGTGTTCCATCCACTCGCGATGCCGGGCCAGTGCGTGCGAAAACAGCACGTCCGCACGGTATGCAGGCATGCCAGACGGAATGGCCTTGCTGGAAGCCGACTCGGAAACCGATGCTGAATTACTCGCGGCGTTGAAAGGCTCACGCACGGCGCGATCGTCTTCAGCCGGACCGAAGAGCGTGCCGGCTAGGCCGCCCATAGTCATCATGGACAGGACCGCCAGGATGTTGAGCTCGGTAAACAGCGTATGCGCATCCAAGTGGCGAGTGAAGCCAAGCCGCGCGGCCAGCCACACCATACCGAGCAACAGACCGAGCATGGTCCCACCACGAGCCCCAAATCCGCGAGCCAACAACATGAGGCAGATGACCAGCAATAACGTGCCGACCGGAAAGAGTGCAGCGCTCAGCGTCCCTGACCACAGCAAGGTCACGGCACCCACCGCTACCACCGCTCCCAGGCGAACATGACTGCTGCTCTGTGCGTATGCTACAGCTTTCATGATGGCTCTCCCTCCCCTGCCGTGTTTCGGCTTGCAACTGGCTGCGGAGCGGCTCCTCCCGGCTGGCTGCCGTCTTCGGACGCCTGAGCTTCCGCATCAAGAAGGTGAGAGAACAAACGTTGATACTGGTCGGGCTGTTCAGCCCGGAATGTAGCAAAGGCTTCGACGAAGCTGTCCACAATCGCCGAGTCCAGCTTGGTGCCCTTTTCCTTGTTCATGATGGCCAGGGCCTTGCTGATCGGGAATGCACTACGATACGAGCGTGAGGTGGTCAGAGCGTCAAAGGTGTCCGCCACGTGTACGATCCGGGCCAGCAGGGGCACTTCATCGCCCTTCAGTCCCTTGGGATAGCCACTGCCGTCCGGCACCTCGTGATGATAGAGCACCACTTCGCGCACGCTGGCCATGCAGTCGATAGGAGCCACGATTTCGTGACTCATGATCGCGTGCTGCTTGATCTGGTCAAACTCTTCCGGCGTCAGGCTGCCCGGCTTCGTGAGAATACCGTCTTGAATACCGATCTTGCCGACGTCGTGCAGCAGGCCGCCCCACTGCAGGTCCTGCAACTGCTCGGGGCTTAAGCCCAGGCGTTCGCCGATGAGCTGCGAGAGGAAGCCCACGCGTTCGGAGTGACCGCTGGTGTAGTGATCCTTCTTGTCGATGGCACTGACCAGGGCTCGCACCGCCCCCAGCGACATGGTCCGCAGACGTTCGACCAACTTCAGATTGCTCAACACGTGCTGGGCATGGCTGAGCATGGAATCGATCATCATCAGGTCGCCGGAGAGAAACTGCTGCTGGTCCTCCGATCTCGCAAAGATCAGCACGTCAGGGCTAGCCGAGGCGTCCCCCAGCGAGCTGAACAGCAACGAGTATCGCGCCTTGTGATCCGGGTCCTGATTCCGGTTGAAGACCAAGGGCGTGCGGCTCTCCAGAACACGATAGAGCAGTCCGCCGTGACGGGCTCGCACGTGGGCCACCATTTCGTCGCGATCTATGTCGCCGTTGGCGCACCACCAGAGCACACCCTCCACGGTGGACAGACAGCAGGACCAGTCACAGTTCAAGGTCTGCGCGAGCCGGCGAATCAGGAAGTGCTTGACCTGGGCGGCGTCGCGCGGCTTGGTGATCTGCTGCGTAATATCGAAGATAACGTTCAGCTGTTCATAGCTGCGGATTACTTCCTGGGCGAGCCCTTCCGTTTCGCCGGCCAGACGCTCGCAACGTTCCCACAAGGCAGCCACCGCGGGCAAGCGCTGCTCGACAGGTTGCTTCGCCTCATCCGCGGCAGAGTCCACCACCAGGACCGATCCGGTGGCGTTCTCCAACGTGTGCAGTTGAACGGGGCGTCCGGCAAGGCAGATGGCCGGACACTCATCCGCACTCAGTGTCTGCCCGGAAGCAAGAGCCTGCACCACCGGACAAGCGCGTTCCATGTCCTGCTGACCGTCCGGCCCGGCGGTACATGCCCGACAAGAAGCTCCAAGCTGGACCCTTCCCGGCATAAAAAGACAGACCTCCGCTGCCACCGCATCCTCGAGCAGACGCGTGAGCGGCGTATTCAGGTCGTACGAGTCCGCCCCCCTCTGGGCCGACTCAGCCTGAAAGGCCTGACTGGAATTGACTTCCAAAACACCCATGAACTCACCCCGCTGGGCAGTTGTCTGTGGCCGGCTCACCAGCCAGTGCACGACTTAACATTGCTTCAACCTCCGTCACCAGCCGCGAAGGACTGAACGGCTTCGGATGAAACACGATCGGCAGATCCTGCAACGAGTCCACGATATCCGCCTGGTCGCAACGCGATGTCAGCATCACAATGCCCACCTTGGGCAATCCTTCCGCTGCGCACCTCTTGACCAGTTCCAGACCGTCCATGACGGGCATGTTGATGTCCGTGATCAGCACATCCGCTTGATTTGCCTGCACCAACTCCAACGCCCGCTTGCCGTTGGAGGCCTCCAGCACCGTATGCTGGTGCTGTTTGAGCCACATGCTCACCACGCGAATGATGTGTACGTCATCTTCTGCCAGCACAATGCTTGCCATAAGTCACTCACCCCGCATCCATGGTTCGTTGCACGCTGGACGCGGCTGTTCATGCCCGCACATCCGGTGACAACAAACAACGGACCACTCATTACGTGGGCACGGCCGCCAGGTTTCCGATCGGCAGCACGACGGTGAACTTGGACCCCTTGCCAATTTCGCTGTCCAGTGTGATAGTCCCCCCGTGCGTGCGAACAATCTCCAATGCCAGTGCCAAACCCAGCCCGGTCCCCGGTAGAGCGGCCACTCGCTCGTCTGTGGATCGGTAAAACTTTTCGAAGACCTTTTCGCGCTCCTGCGGGCCGATACCGAGCCCCGTGTCGGCAACCGCGATGTGCATTCGCGCGCCTTCTTGTCCGCAGCTGACCTCGACTTTACCGCCGGTCGGCGTGTACTTGACGGCGTTGCCGACCAGGTTGGTGAGCACCACGGTCAGCCGCTCCTTGTCTCCGCGAATTGTGGGCACCTTGGCCGGCATGGACAGAATCAACTCCACGCGCTTCTCGTCGGCCTGGGCCTGCATGTCTTCGACCACCTGCCGGATCAAGCGAGATGTGTTCACATCGTCCATCTTCAGACGAGCGGCCCCGGCCTCCATCTGCGAGAGACTCAGAATGTCTTCCACCAATCGGCTTAGCCGCTGGGTTTCGCCCACGATCACGTTGTAACACTCGCGCAGAGTCTCCGGATCCTTGAGTACCCCTTCGCTGAGCGTCTCTGCATAAGCTCGGATGTTGGTGAGCGGTGTCCGCAACTCGTGCGTCACGTGATAAAGAAACTGGCTTCGTTCCAGTTCACGCTCGCGATCGTGAGTGACGTCCTGCAACAGCAAGGCCGTCTCACCACGCTCGGCATCATCACCGGTGCTCACCGAGGACATGCGAATCAAGGTGGACGAGCTCACCAACTCGCTGGTGTGGTCGACAGCGGTGCCGCCACTGAGCGGAATCAGCGCGAGGTCCTGAGCAAAGAATTCGGCCGCCCGCCGACCCTTGAGTCCGCCGGGCTGAACCCCGAGCATCCGCTCGGCCATCAGATTGGCAAAGGTGATCAGCCAGTCGTCAGTCACCGTAATGAGCCCGTAAGGGATCTGGTTCAGCAACTGGGTGAACCACTTCATCTCGTATTCGCTTAAGGTCTGCTTGGCCTGTTCGTGGATGTGCAGGCCCTGAAGTTCTTGTCGGGCCTCCGCAAACTCCTGGAGCAGTTGGTTCCATGCCGAACCTAACTGGCCGGCACTGTCCTCGAGTTGCAGCACGCGAAGATCTGATTGAATTTCGCTTGAAACACGTTCCAGGTTGCGGCAGATCTGCCGGCTGGCCCGCCCGCGCAGCCAGAGCACCAGGAATACAACACTTCCCCCGATGAGAGCAGCCAAGAGCAGCGGAACCATGCCTGCTGTTCCCCCCGACCAAGACGCTTGAAGCATCGCCAGATTTGCCTGCGTCAGCGAAATCATATTCTCGTCACTTCTGTCGTTCGCCCGCCGTGGCGTCCCCAACAATCCGTTCCAACGATCTGCCTCGTCCCCTCGCACACAGCACTACCCGGCCCGGTCTCACTTGCTCCCTTTCCGGAAGCCTTGGCCACGACGCGACAGGCGCCTGCCTGCGATGGCATCTCTGTCCATATCGATCTACCGCCGCCGGCAATTAACCTATTAAAACGGCCAGACTAACCACATCGTTTGAGGCGCCGGCCAAGGGGGTTTTATCGGCCGGCTCGGAGGGGTGATAATCGGTGACTAGGCGATTGGCCCGTTACAGGATTACTGCAGCTGGTGGCCGCGACGTGCCGTCTTGAAGCGGAGGGCCGCTTGCCATACATTGAAGCGTCAAGTTGAGGCCCACATCGGACCCAACCGCCCGTTTCCAAGGAGATCAACCGTGACGAAGCCGCAATCCAAGCCTGCTAACCCTAACTTCAGTTCTGGACCGACCGCCAAGCGCCCCGGTTGGAGCGTTAATGCCCTGTCCAACGCGTTTCTCGGACGTTCCCACCGTGGTAAGAACGGAAAGGCCCGGCTCAAGCAAGCCATCGAGATGAGCAAGGAACTGGCCGGCATCCCTTCCGACTACCTGCTCGGCATCATGCCCGCCAGCGATACCGGCGCGGTCGAGGCCGCCCTCTGGTCGCTGTTGGGGGCACGACCGGTCACCGTTATGGCCTGGGAGAGCTTCGGCGAAGGCTGGGTCACCGACATTACCAAGCAGCTCAAGATCGATGCCAAGGTGGTCCGGGCTGAATACGGCCAGATCGCGGACCTCAAGAGCGTGGACTGGAATACGGATGTCGTCTTTACCTGGAACGGCACGACCAGCGGCGTGAAGATGGCCGACAACGCAGCCCCGCCCGCCGACCGTCAAGGCCTTGCCATCTGCGACGCGACCAGCGCCGTGTATGCCATGCCCATCCCCTGGGAGCGTCTGGACGTGATCACCTGGTC
>JBJKSL010000245.1:0-7748 GCA_046704145.1 Phycisphaerae bacterium | reverse complement strand
CGCCTGCTTTTTGTGCCTTTTTGTGTTTTTCGTGGCGATTCTTATCACCAACGAAAGAAGATGGCCACAAAAAGGCACGAAAACCCACAAGAATGGAACGGACACAGGCATTCTGCGATGCCTTACTCTGCTGGCCGGGGATGATCGGGACTGCCCATGTCCTGCCAAGCCACGATTTCATAGCGATGCTTCGCGAAGGAGCCGGTTCGCGCCACGTGGCCCTTGTTCTCGGCGTCCCAGGTCAATACGACACGGCTGATCGCACCGGTTTGATAATCGAACGTCTCGCCATCGTCCTCAATCAGAGCGAACGGAGCCGGCTTTTTGCCGAACGCCTTCACGGTGATCTTGAAGACGGTATCGGAATCGACGTGCTGTACCGGCTCGGCCAGCGGCAGAAGCGAGTTCTCCTTCACGAACAAAGGCATATCGCCAGCCGCCCCGCTGACCTTGACCTTGTCGCCGCCCTTGTACCACTTGCCGGTCTTCAGCTCACACCATTGGGTGCCCTTGGGCAATCTGACCTCTCGAGTGGAGACGTCCCCAAGGAACGGAGCAGCCAGCAGGCTCTCGCCGAACATGAAGGTGTCGTCCACGCCACGAAGCGCGCGATCGTGAGGGAAATCCAACAGCAAAGAACGGACCGGCGGCAGTCCTTCGTTGCGATAGCGATGGAAGCTTGCGTACAGGTAAGGCAGAAGTTGATACCGCTGGTCGACAATGGTCCGCACGCGATCTGCAACTGATTTTTGCTCGGCCTCGGACAGGAGCTGGCCGGCTTTGTTCTTGGTCCTGTCGTACTGCTCCCAGAAAGGATGCGGCATGAACCACATATCCAGACACATTTGCGGAGCAAAGGCACTCATCGCCACCCGGTTGTAGAGCTCATTCAGATTGCCTGCGTTACGCATCTCCGGCGACCAGAGCAGACCGGCGAACGAGGCGTTGACCAACTGCCTCAGGTACTGATCGAACTCGTAGGCGTCGCTGTAGAGATTGAACGGTAAGGGGGCGGCCAACGCCGTCGTGGCCCGCACGTCGCCCCACGTGCGCTGGTTGTGAGGCTTGAACGCCGACAGTATGGACCGCTGGTAAAAGTAGCCATACACCTGTGTCATCTGATCGCCGTCGATGCCCGAGGCGAAGATCGAGCAGTACGGGTAGTTGAACGGCGTGGTGTCGGAGATGGGCTGGTTGTCGCACTCATCCAGTTTGAACCCCTGCACACCCTTGCTTACGAGCTGCTTGTCGTGATAGTCGGCGAAGAGGTGAAAAGCCTCGGGATCGGCGAAGTCCACCACCAGTCCGCCCCAGACCAAAAAGTCGCCCGCGTGCGACTTGAGAGGCTCAAACAGCGGCGATTGCGGGTTGATATACGCGTGCTCCCAGAGGTTGACCTAGAAGCCCGATTGCCGCAGTTCCTTGAGCATCTCGTCGGGCTGCGGGAATCGCTGGGGCGACCAGGCCAGCGAGCACGAGTAAGCTTTGGACTGCCAGCCGGGCTCCAGGCCGAGCATGTCGCAGGGAATGTTCATAGCACGCAGAGCACGGGCGGTCTTCAGCACGGCAGCCTGGTCGGCTCTCGTGAACGTGCGGTACTTCAGACCCAGTCCCCAGAGCGGCGGAACCGCCCCACCGCCGGAGAAAAGGTTGTAACGCTGAACGGCCTCGCGCATGGTGGGACCGCCGAAGACGTACACGTCCACGCCCTGCGGATCGCCCGGCAGTTCGAAGATCACTTCTGCCGGCCCATGCGCCTTGCGAGCGGCGTACAGTTCGTTTTCCGAGGTCTTCGGCTCACTGCCATCGGTAGCCTTAGCTGTCGCGACCGAGGCAGGGGTCAGCCGGGCCACATGGACGGTCGGCACCCGGGCGGTATCCACGTAAACCCCATAGCCCTTGGTGCTCACATAAAACGGCACCGGGCCGTGACTGGCGCCGGTCTTGCCCACCACTTGCGCACAAACGTTCAAGTACTTCCGCAGGCCTTTCTGCTCGTAGGCCCCAGGGTCAAGGCCGAAACCGTAAATCTGGTCTTTCGGCTCGTTGCAGGGGACGTAAACGGTCGTGCGCGAGCCCGAGATTCGGCAACGGATCTGATCGAGCCCAAACGGCAGGGGCTTCGGTGCCGGTAGCTGATCGATCGCTTGTTTGCAGGGATCCGCCTCTCGAATCGTTACCGGCGTGAACCGTTCCGGCGTGCCAAACCGCACACGCCAGACGCCCGAACAGACCGGCTCGATGGCCGGCGATGCCCACACCGCGCCTGACGCATCCTTGATCTCTGAACGTGGCGAGGCACTGCTGTTTTCCGCCGCCATGCACTCAACCGTCGCAAATGCCGCAATCAGACCGATCAGATAGACAGCTTTCGTTCTCATGTCGTTCTCAAGAGCAGGTAAGGGTTATCAAAAAGCCTCCGTGAGGTGGCATTATACCGATTCTGGCGGATTGTGCGCCTGTGCTGAGTCACGGATCGCGGCGTGCGGGACGCGGCGAGCGTGCGACGCAGGATAGACGGAGGCCGCGGAGACACAGGGAACCGCGCAGGGCGCATACTAAGGTAGGCAATCACGCGGGCGCATCTTGTCCCGTTACGGAACCTCCACATCCATGGTGTGTCCTTCCATGGTGACGGTGTAGGTTCCAGGTTTCAACCCGGCGATAACCGCCTCCACGTCAAAACAACCCCGGCAAGTGCAGGTACCGCCATACCCCCATTCAACAAGGCTAAGCTGATGATCTGATACCGTAAGCTGCACGTTGATATCAGGGACGCAACAGTTGTAATTGGCGCCATGATGTATGACGTGCAACTCGCCGTGGGAAGGTATCACCTCGAGGTAGTCGTCCGGGCAGGTGGAACCAGCAGTAATTGACGTACGGACATACGATGACTGCACAAGGGTCGGCTCAGAAGGCGGCAGGCAGTCCGGGTGGCCTAATGAACCGCTTCCGCTGTAGCACACCTGAAAGAGCCCAAAGTCGCTCTGGTCGACATCGGCGTCAAAGTCGAAATCAGCAACCAGGCAGGCAGGGTCGCTATTTGGCACGCCCGGCGCCGAGCCACAGGCTGCAAACTGCTGAAAATCGTCTAAATCGACATCGCAATCATCATCAAGATCCACGCGGATCGGCGACGAACGCTCTGTAACCGCCTCGTATGCCCCCATGTCGGGCAGGCAGTTGCGCAGGCGAGGCTGGCCGTCGCGGTCGAGCGGGATTGTCTCGGCGGTATCACTGTCCTGGTCGACATCGCTAATGTCTGCAGGCAGTGCATCTGCGTCGCCGCTATCTATGCACGGCGAGGAGGCATCGAGCCGATAGTCGTTGCTGGCGATAAACTTGGGATCGGTGAACCCGCCGATGTTACCGAAGGGAAGCAGGCTTCCGGGCAACATCTGGACAAGAGAATGCTCGATGGTGGCCGGCGAGCCACCCTGATACTGCGACAGATAGCTGAATTGCTGATAGGGGCTGTAGTTGCCTGCAAGGATGCAGTTTCTGAGGCTAAGAGTCGAGCTATAAACGTCGATGCCGCCCGCACCATCCGGCTGGTCTGCGTAATTGTTGGCAACGGTGCAGTTCACCAATGCTGTTGCGGTTCTACTGCTGTAGACCGCGCCGCCGTAGCCCGCTTCATTGGAAACCATGAGACAGTTGATCAGCTTCAGGTTGCCCGCATTCTCGCTGTATATGCCGCCGCCCCGATTAACCGCATAGTTTGAGCGGAAAGAGCAACTCACAACGGTCGGACTGCCGGCAGAGCTCAGCATGCCTGCTCCGTTGTTCACATTCCCCGAACTGCCGTCGGCTCGACCGCCCTGAATAGCGACGCCTTCGAGGATCGCGGTAGCATCCGTCCCGCTGCCGGTGACCACGTGATAGCTACTGTTCCCGCCGTCGAGCACCGTCTCGGACAACCGCAGGTCGCGCACGTTGGGATCTCCAGCCGTCACGCCGGCATACCCACCCCGAATTGCCACGCCGTTCAGCAACTGGAACGTGGCCGTGCGGTCGCCTTGCGTTTGACGTTGCCCAAGATCCGGCCGGTATGTGCCCTCGGCGACGCGAATCTCGGAAATTCCGCCCTGCGTTGCCGTCCAAAGAGCGTCCTGAAGACTCTGGTAGGCAGTCGCCCAACTCAGGCCGTCGCCTCCGGATGACGCATCATGGTCCACGTAAATCACGCCCTGAGCGAACACCTGCACATTCACAAAGAGCATCGAGACAAGTAACATCCGGCTGGGCCGAAGCTTAAGCATCGTGTGCTCCCTTTCGGAGGAGGGGCTGAGCCTATTCACACTGAGAGGACAAAGCGACACCCCCGCGTGGGTGCCCTTTTTATGCTACCGGCGCCAATTTAGCGATACAAGGATCAGATTCAGAAAAATCTGCAGATGGCTCGATAGTTTGGCATCTCTAGGCTGTGGTCCAAACGGCTCAGCTTTGTGCTGGCATGGGCGGTTTTGTGAATGACCAGTGGGTTTGAATGATCTCCCAGCGGCCATTTGTATTGCGATAGACTTCAGTGCAATTCCAGCGCGAGACGCTGTCGCCCGAGTGGCTGACGTAATTGAAGGTCAGCACCGCGACGTTGCCGCAGAGTTGCACCTTGGGATTCAGCAGTTCGTATCGGTCAATGTGAATCTTGCCCCTGATGCTCTCGTAGTACTGGCTCAACTGGTCCAAGCCGTCCAGCCGCATCCCCCGGAAGGGGTCGAAATAGACCACATCCGGTGCACACGTCTCCAGGAAGCCCGAGGGATCGCCCTTGCCCCACCGGTCCAGACCGGCTTTCTCCATCGCGATGATGTCGTCCGCGATTTGCTTCTTTTCCTGCTCAGGCATCATCTGTAACCTCTGCGTACACCCGACTGAAAGTGCAACCGTCAGCAATATCGCCCATCTGCAGATCATACCCGCAACCTCCTGGCGGCAGAATTCGACCCCTCGTGCAAATCGCCTTATTGTGCGACAATACGCCGGTCAGGCACAAGAGCATGTGCCGAACGGGGTCATCGCAAGGACAACATCCGAGTGGAGGCGGTTCAATGCGGACTATCGCGAACAGTGCGATCATGGTGACGGCCTTATGCGCTTCCTTGGCCATGGCAGCAGGCGCGTCGAGTGCACAGTCAAAGCAAAAGAATCTGGCGGCTAACGGCGGGTTCGAACACGCCAGTACGGGCTGGGCGTTTACGGCTGTTGCGGCGGCATCGACCGGACAAGTGGTGACGGACCAGTCGCACGAGGGCAAGGCGTGCTTCAAACTGACCAACAAGTCGGCCTTCGCGCCGAACGTGTTCGGACGCGTCTATCAGATCGTGCCCAAGCTGGAGCCGTTCACGACCTACCGGATCAGCTGCTGGGCCAAGGGCCAGGACGCGGGCATCGTGTGGATCGGCGGCGGGCCGGGGTGGTATCTGCGGCAGCGGTTTCCAGAAGGCACGTTTGACTGGACGCCGGTCTCGGTGGAGTACACCACGGACGGCAATCCGCCGGCCTTCGAGCTGATGGTGGCGACGGAGAGTCCGACGGCAGCGGTGTGGGTCGACGACGTTCGCATGGTGGCGGTGCGGGCGGACACGGCCAAACGGGACCAGGTGCTCAAGCAGATCAAGGAGCACATCGCGAAACAAAAGGATCAACTCGCACGCGTACAGGCGGCCATCGAAGCCGACAGTGCGGCAAAGAACGATTCAGTGGTGCAACTGGGGCTGAGCGTAGCCGAGCGTTTTCTGCGGCGGGCTCAGGAGGGTGGCCCCCACGGCACGCAGGCAATGGCCTGGACGCGGCTGCAACTTGAAGAGGTCGGAGAGGTGCTGAAACAAACCGAGCTCCGTATGAAGAGCTCATCCCAAAACCCTGAAATCAGACCGGCTGGAAGCCGGTCCCACACTGATCTGCAGCCGTGGCCGACGAGCGACCGGGTGGCCGTACGCGACGGCCTGTTCTACACGCAGGTGACCGGCGGCGTCGAACGGCCGTTCTGGTTCTACGGCTTCGGGCACTTCGCGCAGGTGTTCGCAGATCTGCCGAACTTCCGCTCGCTGGGGGCCTCGATCGTGCAGGACGGGCGTACAGGGCCCAGTTCCATGAATGCAGACGGCTCGCTGAGTGCGGGTGCTCTCACGACGTTGGAGGATCTCAAGCGGGCTGATCGATATGGCATGCGGGTGGACTGGCTGCTCTCGCCGCACTACTTCCCTGAGTGGGCGTACGCACAAGCACCGGGCGTTCGCGGCGGTGGGCCGGGGTTCCTCACGGTCAACATCGATCATCCGGTGGCCCGCAAAGTCTACACGCAGTTCGTGGACAAGATGACGCGAGCGATGAAGCAAGGCCCGCTGCCGTTCAGCATCTGCCTGAGCAACGAGCCGGTCTACGACAAGAGCGGCCGCGATCCACAGAGTCGGCCGGCATTCGCTCGGTATCTCCGAAAGATGCACGGCCGAATCCAGTCACTCAACGCGCTCTACGGCACGAACTACAAGCGTTTCGAGGATGTGCCGCCGCCCGCCGTTGGCTTGAAGTCGACCGACAACGAAAATCGAGCCTACTACGACTGGGTGCAGTTCAACAATAAACATTTCGCGGATTGGCATGCGTGGCTGCGCAGCCTGGTAAAGAAGAACCTGCCGAACGTCCCCACGCACGCGAAAATCATGGTGTTCTTCACGCTGGATCGCGACAAGCTGCACTTCGGCGTGGATCCCGAGCTGTTCTGCAATGCCACAGACCTGGCCGGCTGCGATGCGTACGCGTTCCCCGACCATGAGAAGACGTATAGCTGGCACGGACACGAGTTCTTCTACGATCTGCTCTACTCCTTCCGGCATCAGCCCGTGTTCGACAGTGAAAATCACATTATCCCAGACGGCTCAACCCCTTGGCACATTCCCATGACCATGACGCGGGCACAGTTCTGGCAGGGCGGCCTGCATCACCAGGGTGTGACCACCACGTGGGTATGGGAAGAGCCCAGCGATGCGTCGCTCGTCGGCAGCATCTACATGCGACCCGCCAACGTCTACGGTGCCGGGCGGGCGATGCTCGACCTGAACCGCTTCGGGACAGAAGTGGCCGCGATCAATCAAGCCTCTCCGCAGGTGGCGCTGCTGTACTCGCCCACGTCGATATTCTGGGAGAACGCCTACAAGGGCACGATCTTTTCGTTGTATACGCAGCTGAACTTCCTGGGTCAGCCGGTGACCTTTGTCAGTGAACGGCAACTGGCCGCGGGTACGGCCGCGAAGGTGCAGTGGATCGTCCTGCCGCAGGCGACGCACGTAGCGGAGTCGACGGTCAAAGCGTTAGGCAAGTTCATCGCTTCCGGCGGGCACGTGCTGATGGTCGGCGAGAACAATCTGGCGTACGACGAATATCATCGGCCGCGGAAACTGGCAGACGTGTTCGCGAAGTCAGCCAAGCTGGTGCCGCAGAAGGACGAGCTCAAGACCTGGCAGATGCTGCGCGATGTTCTCAGCCAGGGCGGGCTGCAGCTATGTGAGATTCTCGACACGGACTCGGGCCAGCCGGTATGGGGCGTAGAGTTCCGCAGCGTGCCGGTCAACGGCGCGACGCTCATGCCCATCATCAACCTGGACCGACAATCGCGTGCAGTGAAGCTGCCCGTGAAGGCTGGAGAGACCACTCTGGACCTGCTGACCGGCGAACAGGTCGAGCCACACCGCCTGCTGCTGGAGCCTATGGTTCCGCGACTGCTGAAGATCGGCCAGTGATTC
>JBJKSL010000244.1:0-5349 GCA_046704145.1 Phycisphaerae bacterium | reverse complement strand
CAAGGATTCCAGATTATCGGGCCTTAAGGCGGCTCTCCAAGGCGGGGGAGTACGTGGCATCTTCACTGGGGGCGAGCTCCTGAATTCCATATTCCAAACCTTATACTAATCTGTCCCAAATTAGTATGAGATTGGGAATATGGAAATCAGGAGCCTGCCACCAGTGAAGACGCCACGGACTCCCCCATCCTGGAGAGCCACCTTAAGACCCGATAACTTGGAAGCCCTGCTCGCGGCCTCCGTAAACCCGGACGTGCTTCGCCCGGAGAAGTACCTGCACTGGGACAAACTTAGGTTTCTGTCGGCGCCCGCCTCCTTGACCCATGAAGAGTGGTGGGCTGCGCTGAAATTGAATCGCATCGCATCCTCAAAGGCGGCCCCGCTGGTGGATGTGGATGGCAAGCCTTTCACCTACTGCGGTGTTGACGCCGTCCAAGAGCTTCTGCACCAAGTGGATCGGGGTGGAGGCGGGCTGATCGAATTGCCTGAGCAGATCACGACGGCCGACATGCGCGATCGGTATATAGTCAGTTCGCTCATGAAGGAAGCCATTCGCTCCAGCCAGATTGAAGGCGCCGTAGCCACGCGAGTCATCGCCAAAGACATGCTTCGCAGCGGCAGGAAGCCGCGCGACAAGAGCGAGCAGATGATTCTGAACAACTACATTGCCATGCGTCGAATCCGCGATCAAAGAAACCAGGATTTGACGCCGGCCATGCTGCTGGATCTGCATCACACATTGTGCGAAGGGACACTCGAGAAGAACCAGATCGGCCGATTCCGAAAGCCTGACGAACCTATCCTCGTGGTAGACCCCTACCACGAAGTGCTCCATACGCCGCCCCCCGCTGAGACACTGAAAGCCCGCATTCAGATAATGTGCGATTTTGCGAACGGCAAGAAACCGGCATGCTTTGTGCATCCGGTGATCAGGGCGGTCATCTTGCACTTCTGGCTTGCTTACGAACATCCATTCGTGGATGGCAACGGCCGTTGCGCGCGAGCAGTCTTCTACTGGCTGATGCTCAGATCAGGTTATTGGCTCGCGGAATACATTTCGATTTCCGAAGTGATCTATCGAGCACCAGTCAAGTACTACCGAGCCTTTTTGTATACCGAGACTGATGACAACGATCTGACCTATTTCATCCTCTACCACTTGAACGTATTGCATAAAGCTGTCCAGGAGCTGCACGCTTACATCCGCCGAAAAACGGACCAAGTCCGGCAAGTGGAAAGGTATCTTCGAGCAACCGAAAACCTGAACCATCGCCAACGTGCCCTGCTGAGCCACGCGCCGAGGCATCCGGACGCAAGGTACACTTTCGAAAGTCATCAGACCAGCCACGGCGTCGTCTACGAGACTGCCCGAACAGATCTGCTGGAACTGCAGCGACTCGGCTTCCTGAAAGGCTTCAAAATCGGCCGAACCTGGCATTTCTCGCCCATACCGGACCTGGAGCGCAAACTGTCAGGACAAGAGCCCTGACCTTTCCACAAGTCGCGTCTCTCACGAAGCTTAGCGGCCACCCCGGCGCTAGCGTCCCCGGCCGAAATCTGGTATAAAAAAGAGTCTTTAGAAAAGCCTTGGACGAACCTCCCTGTTGCCCGGTTTGTGGGGCAGGTTGAGGTCGTCCTTTTCGGGAAGTGCTGACTGCTGAACCGCCGAACGCAGACTGAAGAGATTGGTTCTTTTTCTTTCATTCTACATTCTGCATTCAACATTCTGCATTCGCCTTTAGGAGCCTTGGATGGCTGACAGTCCGCAGGATAACGTCAAGGAAAACATCTCGAACCTGCCCATCGTCGATGAGTTGCAGGATTCGTATTTGACCTATGCCATGAGCGTGATCATGTCGCGAGCGCTGCCCGATGCTCGCGACGGACTCAAGCCCAGCCAGCGCCGTGTGCTGGTGGCCATAAACGATCTCAACCTCGGCCCGCGTTCCAAGCCCATCAAGTGTGCGAAGATCGTCGGTGACACTTCGGGCAACTATCACCCCCACGGCGACCAGGCCACCTACACCACCCTCGTGCGCATGGCCCAGAATTGGAACCTGCGTTACACGCTGGTGGACGGCCAGGGCAACTTCGGCTCCATCGACGGCGACCCGCCGGCAGCTATGCGTTACACCGAAGCCCGCATGGCCGCGCCTACCTCCGACATGATGGCCGACCTCAAGATGGAGACGGTCGACTTCCAGCCCAACTATGACGAGCGTCTGGAAGAACCCGTCGTGCTGCCGAGCAAGTTCCCCAACCTGCTGGTCAACGGCACGACCGGCATCGCGGTGGGCATGGCCACCAACATTCCGCCGCACAATCTGAGCGAAATCGCCGACGCCATCGTAGCGGTGGTCGACAACCCGCAGATCACCATCGACGAACTCATGGAGATCGTGCCCGGACCGGACTTCCCGACCGGCGGCATGATTTGCGGTCGTCGCGGCATCCAGGATGCGTATCGCACCGGGCGCGGCAGCATCACCCTCCGCGGCAAGACCCACCTGGAAGAATACAAAGGCCGCACGTACATCGTCATCGACGAGATTCCCTACCAGATCCTGCGAACGACCATCAAGGAGAAGGTGGTCGCTGCTGTCAAAGCCGGCCAGATGCCCGAGGTCGCCGACATCCGCGACGAGTCAGACCGCAAGCATCCGATCCGCCTGGTCGTCGAGCTCAAGCGCGACGGCAACTCCGACGTGGTCCTGAACCAGTTGTACCGCTACACGCCGCTGCAGACCAACTACACGGTGATGAGCATTGCGCTGGTCGATCGCCAGCCGCGGACGCTCAATCTGCGGCAGATGATCGACATCTATATCAAGCACCGCAAGGATGTCATTCGCCGCCGTACGCAGTACCTGCTGCGCAAGGCCCGCCAGCGAGCCCATATTGTCGAAGGTCTGATTCTGGCGGTAGGGGACATCGATGAAATCATCACGCTGATCAAGGAATCGCCGGATCCGCCGACCGCCAAGCAGCGGTTGATGGCTCGCGGGTTGCGGCTGCCTGAAAGCGCCGCGTTTATCAAGCTTCTGCCCGAGGCCTTCGCGCAGCGCTGCACCGAAGCCGACCAGCATCTGACCGGCACGCAGGCCGACGCTATCCTGGGCATGCAGCTACAACGACTGACCGGCCTGGAAATCAACAAGCTGGTTGACGAGTATCGCAAGCTGACCGAAGAGATCGAAGGCTACGAGGCCATTCTGCGCGACGAAGCACTGGTGCTCGACATCATTCGCGAGGATACCTACGAGATCAAAGAAAAGTTCGGCGACAAGCGCCGCACGACCTTCGCGGGCGAGGTTGCCGAGTTCGCCATGGAGGAGCTGATCCCCGACGAACGCATGATCGTCACCATCACGCGCGAGGGCTACATCAAGCGCGTGCAGCCCGAAGCCTATCGCAAGCAGGGCCGCGGCGGCAGAGGGGTCCGGAGCAGCGACAGCAAGGAAGGCGACTTTCTCGAGCATCTGTTCGCGGCCAGCACGCACGACTACCTGCTGTTCTTCACCAACCGCGGCCGGGTCTACTGGCTGAAGGTTTACGATATCCCCGCCATGCAGCGCACGGCGCGCGGCAGGGCCATCGCCAACCTGGTGCAGATGCAGCCCAACGAGGTACATCAGGCTGTGCTGCCCGTCCGCGAGTTCGAAGAGAAGTTCGTCTTCTTCGCGACCTCCAAGGGCATTGTCAAGAAGACGCCACTAAGTGCCTTCCGGCGGCCGCTGTCCAAGGGCATCATCGCGATCAATCTCGACCCCGACGACACGCTGATCGGGGCGGCTGAAACCAGCGGTGATGACGAGATCGTCCTGGGCACGAAGAACGGCTGGGCCCTTCGCTTCGACGAGCAGAACGTGCGAGCCATGGGCCGCAACGCTCACGGCGTGCGCGGCATCAACCTGCGGGATGACGACGCCGTTGTGGGCATGGTGGTCACCAACGAGAGCGCCTCAATTCTTACCGTGTGCGAGAACGGCTACGGCAAACGCACACAAGTCAGTGAGTACCGCAAGACTCGACGTGGCGGCAAGGGCGTCATCAACATCAAGACCACCGAACGCAACGGCAGCGTCGTCACCATCAAGAGCGTCACCGACGCCGACGAGTTGATGATGATTTCCGCCAAAGGCATCGCCCTGCGGACGGACCTCAGGCAGCTTCGCGAGATCGGCCGAGCCACCCAGGGCGTGCGGCTGATCCGCCTGGATGAGGGCGACCAGCTTGTCGCCGTGGCCCGCATCGCCGAGGAGGAAGAAGGCGAAGCCGCTGCGGCCGAAGCGGAAAGCAGCGAAGACAAGACCACGGCCGAGACCAGCCAGATAGAGCAGACCCATAAGGCGGAGGCAGAAGATCTCGAGGTCTCTGAGCCTGAGGACGAGTCGGAAGATTTTTCTGACGAGGCTGAGGCAGACGAGGCCGAGGATGCAGACGAGGACGACGGCGAGGAGGACGAATCCGAGGCCGACGATCAAGAGGCCGACGATCAAGAGGGCGACGAGTAGCATCCGCAGGTGCCGTGCAACCTCGGCGTGTATAAGATTTGGCGGGCTGGCCGGCCAGAGTGGTATATCACGGCAGTTCGCCAGGGGAGTCCACCCATGAAGATCGGGAAGAGCACAAGACTCGCGTTTGCGGCAGGAATAGGCGTTTGCACCGTTCTCCCGGCTCCGGCACTGGCCCAGACCAGTCAGCCCGGCGGGACTTCGCCTTTCACCAACACCAGCGGGGGCGCCATCGCCGCTCGGCGGCCGGGCACCTGGGTCGAAAGCGGCATCGCCACCTTTAATCAGCGGCAGACTGCCGCCCTCCATCAGTTCGGCGGAGCCACCATCAGCCAACAGCAGCCGCCAAGCTTCCGCGATCGCGTACTGCCCGGACTCGTGCAGATTCTGCTCGGAGCTATTCAGGCTCTCGCCAATGCGATCCAGGCCGCAGTCCAAGCCGGCACAGCTACCACCGCGGCCACCGGAGCGTGAGCACAACAACGTCCTACTGACGGCCAATCCCGCCGCGGAAATCCAAGCGAATCAAGTCCGCGGACCTTGCTGGCGGGCCAGTCCCTCCAGGCGGGGTAGCTGCATGCGCAGCACGTTGGCCTGCGGGCTGAACGGATACTCGGCGATGATGCGGCGGGCCAGTTCGAGCGCGTCCCAGTAGTCCTTCCGCGCGACGAACTCCTTGATGTGGCGTTCGAGTTGCTGGCGAATTTCGATTTCGGCGTTGGCCTTGAGCGTCTCCAACTGCTGGCGTAGAGCATCGGTGTCCACGCCGGCGGGGAAGGTCTGCACGAACATCTCCGCCGCGTTTGCGGCCTCGCGCGAACGCCGCTGGTGGACG
>JBJKSL010000243.1:0-5815 GCA_046704145.1 Phycisphaerae bacterium | reverse complement strand
CGATGGTGTACGCCGGGCTCTGGTAATGCTGTCCCCATACCAAGCCCAGAGCGGTGGCCATGACCGCCAGGATGGTGAACACCACCATCATGCCCAGCGAAAACGCCAAGCCCAGCCTGAAGACCTTCGCCGGCGACTCGCTGGCCTGCTGGACGAAGCTCAGCACCTTGATGGAGATCACCGGCAGGACGCAGGGCGTGACGTTCAGGATCAATCCTGCCAGCAGGGCCAGGCCTAACCATGCCAACAGCGAATGGTGCTCCTGAACGGTGGTGGCTCTCACCGGTCCTTGGAGAGAGAATCCCTCCGCCGCGTTAGATCCGCCATCGACGCCGGTCGCTTGCGGCTTCTCATCTCCGCCCGTTGGGCCAGCGTCCTTGAACAGCTCTGTGTGCGTCGCCGCCACCGCCTCGCCCGGCTTGGCCACCGGCAGAGTCACCGACCAGTCGGCAGAGGTCGGCGGATAGCAGGTGCCGGATTCATCGCTGCAGGCCTGATAGCGCAGTTCGCCCGCAATCTGCACTTGGTTGGCGGCAAGGTCGCTGCTCGCCTTGACGGGCAGAACGACGACCACCTTGCCGTGATAGACGGACAGCTTTTCGCCGTAGGAATCCTGAAGCACTCCCTTGGGAAATGTCGGCTGGCCAAAGGTCAGTGCCTTGGTTGGTTTGGCCTCGACCTCGGTGGCGATGAGCCCCTCCTCGAGGGGCTGGTGTGAGTTGATGTGGTAGCCGGGCTCGACCTTGAAAGTGACCGCAACGGAGAAGGACGCGCCCGGCTGGACCTTGTCAACGCTGGCAGCCGCCTTCAGATCGCCAACGCCCCTGTTTTGGCCGGCCAGCCCGGAGCGGTGCAGCCCCGACGCGTCCGTCGTGAGCTTGCTGCCTGGGCCCAGCGAGGGCAGTTTGAACTCCTGGCCGTTGACCACGCCGCATACGCTCGCAGCCAGAATTGCGGCGAATATCAGAGTTGTATTAAGCTTTGCTTTCATTTTTGCTTACTGAGCCAGTAGTCTGCCGCTCTCACTTCATGACAGCCGACGCGTACTACGCGGTGCACAAGCGGAGGCGAATGTCTGTAAGCCCATTTGAGAATAGCAGTTGGAGCGTCAGGCGAGTGCACCTCGATCTTGACGCTTCGCAGGTTTACATTATAATAAAGCCCTAACGGCGACGCACATGTGTGCGTTAACTCCATGAACTCTGGGGATTTGCACGGCCCCGCACGCGGATGCTGCTGTTTTCTTTGCTGTTTGCGATACTCCGCTGGCATGGCAGGTGCACGGAAGCAGGGCTCGCATGATCGGCGACACGTCGGCCATGCAGTAAAAAGGAGAACGGTCATCTGAACGCGTTTTGATGCTCGATCGTGCTGCGGTCGGGCAAGGCTAATGCGAGTTGCCAAAAGCATGCATTAACGTCTCTGTAGCTTTTGAGACGACTGGTGGGCAAGAACGCATCCCACGGCAGCTCGGTTCGATTCGGCAGGAGTGTTCTGGCCTTGAACACGGTTGGCCAGAAGCATCGGTTCGCCGATGTTTGCAGTCCAGGGTTCGGTTAGCTGTGAGAGACACACAGGCAAACCGCGGTCAAGTGGTGGATTCTACGGGAGGTGAGTGACAACTTCCAATCGTGCGCACACGGCAAGCATGCTACGTATCTGAAAGATGCCGAGTGTCCGGTCGGTGCGCACGCGAGCCTTCAAAGCAGGACCGCCACGACCTGCTGATGAGTTCTGGACAGCACACGCAGCCTGAGAATCTCGCCATTAACCTCGCCAGCGCGAGCTGAATGTAGTGCGCCGCGACGACGCGTTTACCATTTCCTTCCCCTGTCTTCGTCCCAATAGCCTGTAACCGTTGGTCTGGAAGATTGCCGGCGTTTGTCTGTCGGCAGCGGGCCTCGGTGAATTGTGATAGAGGAAGGTGACATCATGGGACTGTCTGCGGTGTTGGCAGAAGTCTCCTCGATGCACTTGGTTTTTCTGGTGGTCGGCTTGTGTGCCGGAGGTGCTGTTGCATATGCACTGCTGAACCTCCTGGCGAAGCAGCAGTTCGCCGCCGCCCGACAGAAGGCAAACCAGGTTCTCGACGAGGCAAAGAGTCAGGCTGAAGTCATACTCGAAAAGGGCAAAATTGACGCTGAAAAGGAACGAATCTCGAAGCTGAAGGAGTTTGAAAAGCAGAGCGGACAGATTCGGGAGGAATTGAAAGAAGAGCAGCGCCGTCTCGAAAAGCGCGAAGACAATCTGGACAAGAAGCTGGACGTGCTGGCCTCCAAGGAAAAGCAGCTCGACCAGACGGAGGCCCGTCTGGCCCAGAAGGAGGAGGCGGTCGGGCATCGTGAAACTGAGCTTGAAGGCATCCTCAAAGAGCAACGCGCGCAGTTGCTGAAGATCTCCGGCATGAGCGTGGAGGACGCCCGCAGCCTGCTCTTGACCCGTATCAAGCACGAGGTCGAGCATGATGCCGGCACCCTGGTGGAAAAGACGCTCAACGAAGCCAAGGAAACCGCCCACCAGAAATCGCGCGAAATCATCATCACCGCGATCCAGCGTTACGCTACCGAGCATACCAGCGTGAGCACGGTCAGCACGGTGGACATTCCCTCTGACGACATGAAGGGACGCGTCATCGGCCGCGAAGGCCGTAACATCCGCGCGTTCGAAAAGGCCACCGGCGTGGACGTGATCGTGGACGATACGCCGGGCGTGGTCGTGGTCAGTGCGTTCGACCCTGTGCGGCGAGAGATCGCCCGCATTTCGCTGGAACGGCTGATCATGGACGGTCGCATCCATCCCACCCGCATTGAGGAAGTCGTCGTTGACGTCTCCAAGGAAGTCGCCGCCCAGATCGTGGAACGCGGCAAGAAGGCGGGCGTCGACGCCAACGTCGGCGGGCTGAACCGCAAGCAGATCGATCTGCTCGGCCGGCTGAGCTACCGCACCAGCTACGGTCAGAACGTGCTGCAGCACAGTATCGAGGTTGCCTACCTCTGCCAGATCATGGCCGACGAACTCGGCCTGGACGGCACCCTGGCCCGCCGTTGCGGCTTGCTGCACGACATCGGCAAGGCTGTCGACCACGAGGTTGAGGGTGGGCACCCGCAGATCGGTGCGGACATCTGTCGGCGTTTCGGCGAGCGTGAGGAAGTGCTCAACGCCATCGCCGGACACCACGGCGACATCGAAGCGATCAGCCCCTACACGCCGCTGGTCGCCGCTGCCGATGCGATCAGTGCCTCGCGTCCGGGCGGCCGCCGGGAGTCACTCGAACGCTACGTCAAGCGGCTTGAGCAACTGGAAGGCATCGCCACCGGTTTCTCCGGCGTGCAGCAAGCCTATGCCGTGCAGGCCGGCCGCGAGGTGCGTGTGATCGTGGACTCGTCCAAGATGGACGACCGCATTGCAGCCAAGACTGCTTACGAGATCGCCAAGCAGATCGAGCAACAAATGACTTACCCAGGCGAGGTTAAGGTCACGCTCATCCGCGAAACACGTGCGGTCGAGTATGCGAGATAGCGACTCGGTTCGGTGATCTCTGCACCAATTCGACAACACTCACAACGCCCACGGACTTGAGTCCGTGGGCGTTCGTCGTAGTTCACCGCAAAGACTTGCCTCAAAATAGCTCCGCCGCAAGACTCTCCGCTTGCTTGCACTTCGCAACCCCTCGGATTGGCACCAGAATCAATCCGAGTTGGCAGTCGTCGCAAAATCTGCTGGAACCGAAGGTTGCGTTTCGGTAGAATCGATTTGACATATTTTGCGCGTTGGGCTGTTGCACTCCCGATGCGCATTGCATCGATCTAGTCGCGGAGCCATAGCAAAAAACCATCTGTCGGAGGGCAAAGCATGCTGTCACAGACCCCAGGCGCACGGCGTTCCTATCGGTCGTGGCTGCCAGCAGCGGCGCTGGCCTTGGCGTTGGGTGCTACAACTGCCCAGGCCGCGGAGTACAGGGCCTTCTGGGTGGACGGTTGGGGCGCGGGGTTCCTGAATCAGAGTCAAGTGGACACATTGCTGGGCGTGCCGGGCAACGCCAGTTCCTTGGGAGTTATTCGCGAGGCGAACTGTAACGCCGTTGTCGTGCAGGTGCGACGGAGGTTCGATACCTGCTATCCGTCAGGCATCGGTGAGCCTTACATGTCCGGCCTGTCGCCGTCGGATTTCAACGCTCTGCAGGCGATGATCGACGCGGCCCACGACACCACCGGCGGCAAGAAGCGCATTCAGGTTCATTGCTGGATGGTGACTTTCGCCACCGGTGGCGGTACGGTGTGGGGTGACCATATCGACCCTGCCGATCCGGAGAACTACTGGCCCAGTCTAACCGACACCGGAACCACCACGGATGACTATGCTTTCGATCCCGGCCACCCGCGCGTCGAGGAGTACATTGTCAATGCCGCCATGGATGTGGTTAATCGCTTCGACATCGACGGCATTCACTGGGACTACATCCGGTTCACCGCGAACGACCAGGGCTTCAACCCCACCAGCGTCGCGCGCTACAACGAGCGCTACGGCCTGACCGGCCAACCGGCGTCCAGCGACGAGCAATTCAAGCAATGGCGACGCGACCAGGTTACGGCGTTGGTCCGAAAGGTTTACGCCAAGATCCAGGCGGTCAAGCCCAACGTCATTCACTCCGGCTCGTTCGTGACCTGGAACCCTTCACCGACGAGTTCCACTCGTGAGGCCTTCAAGGCTACGCGGCCTTATTACGACGTGTACAGCGATTGGGATTCCTGGCTGCAGGAGGGCATCGTCGACGTGGCCTTCCCCATGACCTACTACAACTACGCTTCCTTGCCCAACGACTGGACGCGGTGGATGAACTTCGAAAAGGACCGCCACGGCAATCGCCACATGGTCGTCGGGCCGGGCATCTACCTGAACTCGCTGTCCAATGCGATTCTCGAACTACAGCAGATTCGCGAGGCATCACCGGCCGGCAATCATGCCGATGGCTTCTGCGGATATTCGTACCGCGTACCATACAGCGGCGGCAACTGGGCAGGCTTTAGTCCGTCGCTGGTCTCGCAGGTCACGCCCACCTGGGAGGACGCTCCAGCGTTGCCATGGAAGACCTCTCCGACCAAAGGGCACATTAGCGGCACTGTGACCTACGCGGGCACCGGCGAATGGGCCGACCAGACCGTCGTCAGCATCACCGGTCCCGAGAACCGCTCTATGTACGTAGACGGCACGGGCTTCTATGCGTTCATCGATCTCAGCCCTGGGACGTACACCATCACTGCGAGGAAGTCCGGCCATGCCGACGCGATCAGCACGGCAACGGTGCAGATCGGCCAGGTCACCGGCAACATGTACGTCCGCGACCTGCAACTCGACAGCAACTCGCCGCCCAACATCTACAACGTGACCGCGACCAACGTGACCAACGGTGCGGCCACCATCACCTGGTCCACCGACACCGAATCCACCTCGCAGGTGGAGTACGGCACCACGACCAGCTACGGCAGCACCACTCCGTTGGACAGCAACGCCGTAACCTTGCACAGCGTGGGGATCAGCACCCTCACCGCCAACACGCTCTATCATTACCGAGTAAAGTCCAGCAATCTGTATGGCACGACGACGGGCGCAGACAACACCTTCAGTACCAGCGGTCCGCCGCAGATCACCGACGCGGCGGTCAGCCAGATTACAGCCAACAGTGCGACGGTGACCTGGACCACTAACTCCCCGGCCAGCAGCCAGGTGCTTTACGGGCTGACCGGCAGCTACGGCAGTCAAACCACGCTGGACGCAAACAACGTCACTTCGCATAGCGTGACGGTCGGCGGCCTGA
>JBJKSL010000242.1:0-2531 GCA_046704145.1 Phycisphaerae bacterium | reverse complement strand
GAGTGCGTTCATGCGCGAGCGGGCTTTGCCCTCCGGAGTTCGTGGGCCGGTCGATTTTTTGGCATTGGCACGATTGGCAGCAAGCTTGCGAGCGGAGATCGGTTTACGAGACGTCGTCGGTTTACAGGACATTGTAGATTCCTCCTTCGAAGGAACATCGCGCCTGGTGCTCCGGAGGAATCAGTTATTTGCGGGGCGGTTGAAGAGCGACCTGAGACGAAGAGAGTGCCCACAGATCACACAGATGAACACGGATGAAAGAAGACGCCGTATTGCTGATCTGTGTCAATCTGTGTGATCTGTGGGCCGCGCTTTCTTGTCAGGAAAACCCAGGCGGGCCTGGCGCACAACTCTGGCGTGCAGACAATTAGCTCCGTCTACTTTACCGACGCCTGAATAAGACAATTGTAAGGGGGACAGCTTGGAGCAGCGCGGGGAGGATGGTACAATACTTGGTTGAATATCGAGGTGAACGATGAAGACGCAAATCCTGAGAGGTTCCAAGCAGGATATAGCCAAGACGGTGGCGCAGATCGACGGGCAAGTGCGGGAGGTTATTGTTCTGATTGACGAGCCTGCCGATGCGGCCGCCTTGGCGCCGGGGGAGGACATCTTCGCCGAAATGGAGCCGTTCACGGTTAGGGTAGGTGATGCCGACTCCTCCCGTGAGGCTCTCTATAGCCGGATGGAAGGCGAATGATCCTGCTGGACACCAACCTGCTCGCGCGGATGACCGACTCGGGCCATCTGCAGTGTGCGTCAGCACGTCGGGCTGTTGACCCGCTGCTGGTGGCGGCGAACGTCTGGTGATGGTTCCGCAGAACCTTCAATTTCGATGATTTCAGGAACTCCCCAGTCACGGTGATCGACCTGAGCAGCCTGTGAGAAGCAACTCAGCTGTCGAAATCCAGGCCGCAAACCTGGACCGCGTTCGCACCCACCTTGAACTACGGTCGTACAACGATCATGTCCGGTATCCAGCTTTCTGGCTACCATAGAGCAGTTCACGAATGCGCGTAGCATCTGGAGCAGCCCAAAACCACGGGAACAGCTGTAGTCTGCCGCTACAACAAAAGGGCAAATGCCCTAGCCCAAGGCGGGTTCTGCCGGGCACGCACTGAGATCAAGCGATCCTTGGCGAGCGTCTGCTTCCGGGCCGCTCCCTGAAAACGTGGGTGTAGCAATGCCGCAATATGATCCGCTGCCAGACCCTCGCGTGGATGAGTACTTCCGCGTGTTCCTGGCCCGCAAGTTGAACCAGAGGCTGCTGGAAGATCTGCGTCGTCTGACCTCGCGATTCGCGATCGCTTTTAGAGATGCCCCCCGCTCGAGGTGGTCGCTGGAGGTGCGGGAAGGCGTGTTGATGGAGATCTCCGACAACGGCATGCCTACGGACTGCCAGTTCACCGTCGATGGCGTACCCACTTTTCTGGACATTGTCGCCGGCCGGCTCTCGCCGCAGCAGGCATTCTTCAGGCGGCGTGTGAACATCGGCGGAAACATCGAGCTGGGGCTTCGAACCGCCACTGCCTTGGCGCAATTCTTCCGCAAGTTTCCCTTCACGCCGGGGGCAGACACTCACACATGAACAGCGTCGCCAGATTCCTGACGCGCTTCGGCCGACCGTTGGCCGTTCTCGGGTCGATCAGCCTGCTGGTTGCCGGTTGGCTGGCGGCGGGAGCTCGGATCGACAATTCCATCGAAGTCTGGATCGGGCGAGGTGCCGAGTACCGGCACTACCAGGATTTCCTTCATCGATACGGGACGGACGAACTGATCGTCGTCGCCGCGGCTATGCCCGACCCCCTGGCGCCGGAGGCGCTCGCGGCACAGCGGGCGTTGGCCCATGCGCTTCGCAAGGTTGACGGTATCGGCGAGGTGCTGGACCTGCCCGACTCGCAAGCGTCGCTGTCGGTGCTCTCGCCGGAGGCTGCGGATCGGCCACAGGATCATCCGCTGATTCGCAACCTGCTGCTGTCTGCGGACGGCAAGACCACGGGCGTGGTGGCGTGGCTCAAGCCTCTAAAGGGAGCCGAGGCTCGAAGGCGTGTAGTGGATGCGGTCGAACGGGCGACGGAGGTCTATCGCACGCATGGGTTTGAGCCGCACATTGTCGGCACGCCCGTGCTGAACGTTGCGCTCGACCGGGCCTCCAGCCGGGCGGCGGAGCGACTGCTGCCCGTTGCCTGCGGTCTGGCGGTGCTGGTGTTGATGCTTCTGCTGCGGTCGGTACCGGCGTCGATCGCATGCCTGGCCGGTGCTGCGGCGACGGTGCTGTGGACCATCGCGCTCATGGTGTTTGCGGGGTTGACGCTTAACCTCATCAGCGTGGTGCTGCCGGCGTTGCTGGTCGTGCTTTCGATCTCGCCGGGGATTCATCTGGCGTCGAGATACCAGGCCCGGCTGGCGGCCGGCGAGCGTCCGCGTGAAGCGGCGGAAGGCTCGCTTCGTGAGGTGCTACTGCCCATCGTCCTTACGACGGTGACTACCATCATCGGCTTTGCATCGCTGATGGTGACCAACATGGAACC
>JBJKSL010000241.1:0-3451 GCA_046704145.1 Phycisphaerae bacterium | reverse complement strand
ACAAGGAGTTCGCCTTCATGGCGGATGCGCAGACGGCCGGTCTGGTGGTCGGAGCCCGCGTGCCGGTGATTCTGACCAGCCGTGCCGACAGCCCCGAGGCCCGCAGATTCTCCGCTGCCGCCGCGGTGCTCTACGCAGATGCCTTGATGCGAGACCCGTCGTCCATCCTGCCCGAGCTCAGCAGGGAGTAGAACAGTGATCAACGGGATCATCGTCATCAATAGCGGCTCGACCAGTTTGAAGTTCGCTGCCTATCGCGAGGAGGCCGGCCAAAACCTGACCTCTCTCTGCCGCGGACAGATCAGCGAAATGCAGACGGAGCCGCACTTCGTGGTCAAGGACGCCGCCGGTAAGCCGCTGGATGCGCACGACTGGGGCGACCATCCGATCGATCACGCCACTGCGCTTTCCTTCGTGATTCAATGGCTGGAGAACAACATCAAAGACTTGAAAGTAGTCGCTGCCGGCCATCGCATCGTGCTGGGCGGCACGCGGTATGCGTCGCCAGTGCTGATCGAGGGCGACGTGCTCGACTACCTCGACGGCCTGAGGGTCATGGAGCCATCGCACCAGCCGGCCAACGTTGCCGGAGCACGCGCGTTCGCCGAGTCTTTCTCGCATCTGCCGCAGGTGGCCTGTTTCGATAGTTCGTTTCATCGCACCATGCCGGAAGTGGCTCAGACGTACGCTTTGCCGAGTGAAGCACTCTCGCATGGCGTGCGGCACTGGGGCTACCACGGCATTTCGTACGACTACATCAGCCGGCAGGTGAAGCAGCGCACCCCGCAGGCTCGCCGCGTGATCGTCGCGCATCTCGGTGGGGGGGCAAGCATGTGCGCCATGCTCGACGGCAAGAGCATGGACACGACCATGGGTTTCTCCGGGCTCTCCGGCCTGCCGATGGCCACGCGATCGGGCGACTTGCCACCGGAAATCATCTTCTATCTGCTGCGAACCGGGGCTTACGACGCCGGAGCCTTAGAAAAGTTGTTGTACAACAAGTCCGGGCTCCTGGGCCTTTCCGGTATCAGCAGCGACATGCACGCGCTGCTTGAAAGCCAGGCTGCCGGGGCGGGGCGTGCGGTCGAATACTTCGTGTATGAGGTGGTCAGATATGCGGGTGCTTACGCGGCGGGGCTCGGCGGGTTGGACGCATTTGTATTTACCGCCGGCATAGGCGAGCACGCGGCAGCGTTTCGCAAGATGGTGTGCGAACGTCTTGGCTGGCTCGGCGTCGAACTCGACGAGGCGGCGAACGATCGGCATGGACCTCAGATATCCAAGGCCGGCAGCAAAGTTACGGTGTGGGTCATCCCCACCAATGAGGAACTGATGATCGCTCAGCACACGCTCGCGCTGACCCGCTCGAGGGGCCTGCTCCCTTGAATGCGGGGACTGATCCCGGAGGATGGTCATGGCTGTGCAGTCTATTCCATCGAAGAAGGCCGAGCAGGCCACGCCCGAGCAACTGTACCACGATCTGGAGAGCAGCGACGAAGGTCTGACCGAGCAGGAGGCCGGCAAACGCCTGGCCCAGTTCGGACCGAACACCTTGGAAGAGAAGAAGCAGAGCGAACTCGTCAAGCTCTTCAGTTATTTCTGGGGGCCGATTCCGTGGATGATCGAAGTCGCCGCCGTTCTGTCGGCCTTGCTGATGCACTGGCTGGACCTGATCATCATTCTTGCACTGCTTCTTATCAATGCCGTCATCGGCTTCTGGGAGGAACACAAGGCGGACACCGCCCTGGAAGCGCTCAAGGGACAGTTGGCTCTCGAGGCCAGGGTCAGGCGCGATGGCAAGTGGCGAGAGATCGAATCAAAGCAGTTGGTGCCGGGTGACGTCGTACGCATGCGGTTGGGCGACGTGATCCCCGCCGACGCCAAGCTGGTCGATGGGGATTACCTCAGCATCGATCAATCCGCGCTGACCGGCGAATCTCTGCCGGTCACGAAGAAAAAGGGGGACCTCGCCTATTCCGGTTCGGTGGCCAAGCAGGGCGAGATGGTGGCCCTGGTCACCGCGACGGGGGCAAACACTTTCTTCGGCAGGACAGCGGGGCTGGTCGAGAGTGCGGCCGCTCCGTCGCACTTTCAGCAGGCGGTCATGCGCGTGGGCAAGTTCCTGATCATCGTTGCCATCGCGTTGAGTATCATACTGGTCGTGGTTGAACTACTACGGCACCTGCCCGTGCTGGAACTCCTGCAATTCGTGCTGATCGTGGTGATCGCTTCCATTCCGGTAGCCATGCCGGCGGTGCTTTCGGTGACCATGGCCCTGGGCGCGATGGCCTTATCCAGGCAGAAGGCGATTGTCTCGCGTCTTCAGTCCATCGAGGAGATGGCCGGCATCAACATCCTCTGTTCGGACAAGACCGGCACGCTTACGCAGAACAAATTGGCCGTGCAGGATCCCTCGCTTTTCGCGGCGAAGGATGCCAGGGAGATTCTTCTGGCAGCGGCGCTGGCCTCCAAGGTGGAAGACCAGGATGCGATTGATAACGCCGTGTTGACCGGGCTAAACGATGACAAGTTGCTGAAGTCGTACAAGCAGAAAAACTTCGTGCCTTTCGACCCGATCAAGAAACGAACCGAAGCCACGGTGGCGGACGCACAGGGAAAGCAGTTTCGGGTTTCAAAGGGCGCACCCCAGGTGATTTTCAAGCTCTGCAACCTGGATGACAAGACTCTCTCGAAGGCGAAGAAGGATGTGGAGCAATTTGCCGGCGAGGGCTATCGCACGCTTGGCGTGGCTCGCACCGACGAAGGCGACGCATGGCAGTTTCTCGGCATTGTGCCCCTGGAGGACCCTCCGCGGGAGGACTCGGCGGAAACCATTCGCCAGGCAGAGGCTCATGGCATCCAGGTCAAGATGGTTACCGGCGACAACACGGCCATCGCCCGGCAAATCGCCAGGCAACTCGGCCTTGGCACCGATATTCATCCAGCCGACGAGTTCTTCGGCACCAGCGAGGTCCAAGGCAAACCGGATTCGGAAATCACGATCAGCCCAAAGGATGCCGAGCGTGTGGAGAAGGCCGACGGCTTTGCCCAGGTCTTTCCAGAGCACAAGTACGCCATCGTCAAGGCTCTACAGGCCAGAGATTACCTGGTGGCCATGACCGGCGACGGTGTCAATGATGCTCCGGCACTCAAGCAGGCTGACGTGGGTGTGGCCGTCAGCGGTGCTACGCAGGCCGCTCGATCGGCTGCGGCTCTGGTGCTTACGCAACCCGGTCTGTCGGTCATCATCAACGCCATCGATGAAGCCCGCCGCATCTTCGAGCGGATGATGAGCTACACCATCTATCGCATCGCCATGACGGTCGACATCATGCTCTTCGTGGTATTGGCGATGATCTTCTTCAATGAGTATCCGCTGACCGCGATCATGATCATCATCCTGGCGCTGCTGGACGACATCCCCATCATGACCATCGCCGAGGACAACGCA
>JBJKSL010000240.1:0-4828 GCA_046704145.1 Phycisphaerae bacterium | reverse complement strand
GTCCTGACCAGCCTGGCCGCCACCTGCCACCAACGCAGCCAGGACTTCATCGAGTCCGTCCGCCCACGCTTGAGCCTCACGCCCGACCAAGTACGCTAAACAGGTACAAGTGCCTGCCTCTAAGGAGGGGGGAAAGAAGATCGTAACGGAAGGCGGCGTGCATCCGCCTTCCGGGTTTATGCTGACTGCGAGAGAAGCCACGGCAACACGCTGCCCGACCCTCTCAATGAAAGACGCTTAACGATTCCGTGTGTTACAGTTCGTACCGCACGAAAGCTTCCATGGCGTGGTACTCCGGAAGTCCCAGAGCATTATACAGAGCGGCCGTCTCGGTATTGCGGGCTTCGGCACGCTGCCAGAACTCGCGGTCGTCGAAGGGGCCGGGGAATAGAGCCTTATCCTTCTGTGACTCGTGCTTGAAGATGCCGAATATCTTTCTCTCAAGCTCGATCTTGGTGACCGGCACAGCCATGTCGATGACATCCGGCTCCCATTCCTGCCACGCTCCGCGATAGAGCCAGACCGTCTCGGGCCGTTCGGCGGGCGAGAGTTCCTTGAGTGCGGCGAAGACCGCCTCCGCGCAAAGCCGGTGCGTACCGTGCGGATCGGCCAACTCGCCGGCCACAAAGATCCAGTGCGGCTTGTTGTCGCGCAGGAGCTTGAGCACGATGTCGATGTCCTCGCGACCGATCGGCCGCTTGCGAACCTCGCCCGTCTTGTAGAAGGGCAGGTCGAGGAAGTGGGCGTTGTCGCGATCGATACCCATGCTGCGGCAGGCGGCTACCGCTTCGCTGCGGCGGATCAGCGACTTGATTTCCTGCACCTCGGGGATGTCAACGGCGCCGGCCTCCTTGGTAGCGAGGAAACCGTTGATCTTGCGGGCAAAGGCGTGCACCGAGGGCGACTTGAAGCCGAACACGTCATTCATGTCCGCCCACAAACCCACGACGCGGCGGGCATCGTCGTCGAAGACCGCAATGTTGCCGTTGGTCATGTAGGCCACGTGTACTTCGTTGCCCGCTGCGACCAGTCGGCTCAGCGTTCCGCCCATGCTGATCACGTCGTCGTCCGGGTGCGGGCTGAAGCAGAGAATCTTCCTGCCGACGGGCAGCGACTCCGGCCGGGCAATGGTGTCCCACAACCGCCCGAAGACCTTGCGGCCCAAGCTGTCCACGTTCTTGTGCTGGCGGACCAGGGCGGCCAGATGATGCGAGTCGTAGTCCTCCGGCTCCAGCTTGAGGATGCTCTTCTTGGTCTGCAGGCTCAGCCAGATGACCGCGCGCTGCATGGCTTCCTGCGTCCATTCCGTTTCGCCGAGCAGCCATGGCGTCGCCACGCGAGTGAGGCAACCCGCCGCCGCCCAATCGATCACGATCTCGGCATTGGGGTGCTCCTGCAGGAAGCTGGCCGCCACCGTGTCAGTTATAGGTCCCTCGACCGACCGGCGGATGATGGGGGCCTTGTTCTCGCCGAAGGCCATCAACAGCACCTGCTTGGCCGCGAGAATCGTGCCCACGCCCATGGTGATGGCTCGCCGCGGCACGTTGACCTCGCCAAAGAAGTCGGAAGCCGCATCCAGTCGCGTGACACGGTCCAGGTGGATCATGCGGGTGCGCGAATCGCGCGAAGAACCCGGCTCGTTGAAGCCGATGTGTCCCGTTCGCCCGACACCCAGAATCTGCACGTCGATGCCGCCCGCTGCTGCGATCTGCTCTTCATACTTCTTGCAGAACTCGGCGACTTTGTTCTCCGGCAAGGTGCCGTCGGGAATGTGAATGTTGGCGGCCGGCACGTTCACATGGTTGAAGAAGTTCTCGTGCATCCAGCGGTGATAGCTCTGGATGCTGTCCGGCGGCATGGGGTAATACTCGTCAAGGTTGAACGTCACAACCTTGGAGAAGTCCAGCCCGTCCTCCTTGTGCATGCGGATCAGTTCGCGATACACGCCGATAGGGGTGTGCCCCGTAGCCAGGCCGAGCACGGTCTTGCGGTTCTGCGCGGTGTTCGTGCGGATGGTCTCAGCGATGATGCCGGCAATGCGGCGCGCTGCCGCCTTGTCATCCGGCACAATAGTCGTCCGGGTGCGTTCCAGTGAGGTAAACACGTCCCCTTCGGGGATTGGGTCTTTCCGAATCACGGTGCCGTCTCCTTGTTGTCTCTCAGGTGTGGCCCACCAGGTGTGTGGCGCAACACTGCGCGAAGAAATATTTTTATCGCAGGTTCAAGGCCCGAAGTCAAGAGCAGGCTTGTGTGCAATTTTAGCTTTAATTGTTTCTTGACGAGGGCGGGCTCATCGCTGGTCGAGAATACTCCCCAGATCCCGCACAAACGCGTCGACGTCGGCCTGGGTAGTGTCCCAGGCGCACATCAAACGTGCTCCCCCGCAGCCGATAAACGTGTAGAAGTGCCAACCGCGGCTGTGCAGCTCGTCAACCACCGCCGCCGGCAACTCGAGAAAGACGGAGTTCGCCTGGCGAGGAAACATGAGCGCGGCCTTTTTGGATTTGAGGATGCGCTCGGCCAGCATCGCGGCCACGCTATTGGCTCGCTCGGCGTTTCGCAGCCAGGTTCCGCCCTCCAGCATCCCGATCCACTGGGCGGCCAGAAAACGCATCTTCGAGCACAACTGGCCTGCCTGCTTGCAGCGGAAGTCAAAGTCCTGGGCCAACTGCTTATCAAAGAATACAACCGCCTCGCCGAAGGCCATGCCGTTCTTGGTGCCGCCCAGGCAGAGCACGTCCACGCCGGCCTTCCAGGTGATCTCTTTGGGAGCAACCTTCAGAGTCGCCAGAGCGTTCGCCAGCCGGGCCCCGTCCACGTGTACGCGCAGACCGAGTTCCCGCGCCCGCAAGCCCGCTGCCTGGATCTCCTCGACAGAGTACACCGTGCCGAGCTCGGTTGCCTGTGTCAGACTCAGGACACAAGGCCGGGGATAGTGAATATCATTACGCCGGCGGATCATGTGCTCGACCGCAGCCATGTCCACCTTCCCGTCTGCGCCGGGCACGAGCAAAACCTTACTGCCGTTCGAGAAGAATTCCGGCGCCCCGCACTCATCCGTCTCCAGGTGGGCGCACTCGTGGCAGAGCACACTCTGATACGGCTTGCACAACGTGGCAACGGCCAGCGAGTTGGCAGCCGTACCAGTCATGGTGAAAAACACTTCGCAGTCCGTCTCGAAAACTTCGCGGATAAGGTTGCAGGCCTTGCGCGTCCAGTCGTCTTCACCATAGGAGAGCGCGTGCCCCACGTTGGCCCGAGCCAGGGCTTCGGTCACCTCCGGGCACATTCCCGCGTAGTTGTCACTGGCGAACTGTCGATGCGGCAGCGGTTTGGGTTCTGGCATGCTGCTCATGTGATACCGATTCCGTTCTGAAGCCAAGCCGACCAACGCGGCTTGGATGTTTCCTCCAGTTTGCTCGGCGGCGGCCGGCAGTCAAGCCCGCGCGTCCGGCAGATGCAAAATGGGAGAAAGGTTTACGCCGGCCTGAGTGACGGCCTACCGCCTGTGGCCGGGTTTGACCGAAGCTGCGTCGAAGTCGGGACCTTGACTGTCAGCAGCCACAGACATAGTCTTCTGGCCATGTAGAGCCTTAGCAACCACTAGATCCAAAGATCATTTCCGTGCCCGTGGTTGAGCGTCGTGGTGTCCCTGATTACGCCGGCTGTCCGACAGATTCGGGAGGGTTACCGATGAGTGCTGTTTTTGCGGGTATCGATACGGATTCTCAGCAGGCAAACGCGGATTTGGCCGTCGAGCCCCAAGGGTTCATGCGCTCCGGCGACCGCGGCATGGGCTTCTTGGTCCTGATCGCGTTTTCGTTGGTAACGTCTTTTGCGGGCCTGGGCACCGGGCCAGCTCTGGGCGACCACGAATGCATCAACGCCCAGGCAGCCCGGCAGGTCCTGCAGTCCGGCGGCTGGCTCATTCCCAAGCTCGGCGAAATTCCGCGAGTCCGCAAGACGCCGTTGGGCATCTGGTCAATTGCGGCAACCTCGAAAATCCTGGACAACCCCTCGGCCGCCCAACCGGTTTCCGATCTTGCGGCCCGCGTGCCGTCCGCCGTCGCAGGCTTCCTGACCACGCTGGTCCTCTTCTGGCTCGGGCGAATGATGTTCGGCTACACCGCCGGCCTGATAGCGGGCTTTACCTGGGCTGGATCGGTAGCTGCCGTCCTGTTCAGCCACAATGCCCAGGTGGACATGCTGCTGACCTTCTTCACCGCCCTGTCATTCGCCTTCTTCTGGCGCGGAGCAGTACACACCCCACGCAGTAAGGCCGCCATGATCGGCTTCTACTTTGCGTTCGCGATGGCCATGATGGCCAAGGCACCGCTCCCCCTGGCGACCGTGGGAATGGCCTTGGCGATCTACTGGCTGGTCGCTCTGCCCTTGCTGGATGCCTCGGAAGACCTGACTGTCGATCGCAAGAAGCGGGCCGCACTGTTGCCAGGCCTGATGTGGGAACGCTTCAAACGCGTGCCCAGCCTGTGGATTGTGCCCGGAACCATTCTCTGGTTGGTCCTGGTGGGAGCATGGCCCGCCTACGTGTACGCCCACGTCGACAACGCCGCCACCCTCTGGCGTATGGAATACGTCGACATGCTCACCGGCGACGCCACGGACAAGCATCAGCCTTTCCTTTATTACATTCCGGTCGTGCTGGCCTTGGCGGCACCGTATCTGCTGTCCCTGCCTGAAGCCGTTGCCGCAGCTTTCCTCAAGAAGTACCGCGCCAACCGTCGCGGCCTGGCTTTTGCCTTTGTCTGGGGACTTTGGGGCCTGTTCTTCATCAGCACCAGTTCCGTCAAGCGTTGGCACTACCCCC
>JBJKSL010000239.1:0-5287 GCA_046704145.1 Phycisphaerae bacterium | reverse complement strand
GTTTTTCACGAAGGTGACCTCTTCCGGGGTGGCGTTGATGAGCTGGGCGGCCAGGCGGCGGACCTGCTCGACCTCGCGATAGAAGTCAGTGCGGATGCTGGCGCCCTCGGAAGTCTCACGGGCGTAGCGCATCATGGCCTCGGCCGCCGGAGCGGACATGGGAGCGACCGCGGCGTGATTCTGGAAGTTGTAGTTCTTCGTGATCGGAAAGAATTCTCTGGTGCTGGTTATTTCCATGTTGATTCGCCCTCCTGTTCGAGGGTCGTGGCCGAAGCCTGTCGCGGCAGCCGTACACATCGGCGGATTCAGCATGCGTCGGAGAAGCAGTGCTCTCCTATATGACTTTATCTTCGGACCGGCGCCCCTTCCACTTCCACTAATATTTTCGGACGTTTGAATTCAGGCCGGACATTCACCCACCGCGGTCCTGACCCACTAATACGCATTCGCGTGTTTATCAGTACCCGGCTGGTTTCCCTCCCTTGCGAGGATCGCTGGCCCCACTCAGGCGAGCCGGCTCAATCGTTATCGCCTGCACGATGGCCTCTTTGCTGGTGCCGGAAACTATATGCCCGCGAGCGAGCAATCCTTTCACGACCGGACCATCAGCAGGGAAACTGTTGCGGTAAACCTCGTTGGGCTGCCACTGATGATGCAGCCTGGGGCTTGCCACTGCCGGCCCCACGGTCATCCAGTAATCCACGACGTTCATCAAGGCCTGCAGCGTGGCCGTGATGATCCGCGGTCCACCCGAAGCTCCCACCGCCAGCACCGGCCTGCCATCCTCCACAACGATGGTGGGCGACATGCTGGAGAGCGGCCGCTTGTGTGGAGCGACGGCGTTCGCCTCGGACTGTTGAAGATTGTAGGCGTTGCTGCGGCCAGGCTCGGCCTGGAAGTCATCCATCTCATTGTTGAGGGTGATGCCCCACGGCTCGACAACCACGAGACATCCCCAGAGGGTGTTGATCGTCTCAGTAGCGGAAACGACGTTGCCCCACCGATCCACTACGCAGTAGTGCGAGGTACCCGCGTCGTCGCCGGGAATCCACCCATAGTCATCCGGCTGGCTTACGCGATCTTCGTGAATTCGTGCCGCCAACTGCCGGCCATGCTCTTTGCCGATCAATCGCGCGACCGGCACCTTTGCGAAATCGGCATCTCCCAGCAACCTCGCCCGGTCGGCAAAGGCATGCTTCATGGCTTCGACAGTCAGATGGGCGGCCAGGCCCGGATCGCGACGCCGCACGTCGGCCATGTCCCACTGCTCGAGAATGTTGAGCATCTCGGCGATGGCAACGCCTCCGGAGGACGGCGGCGGCATCAGCAGCACGTCGTAGCGGTCGCGATAGCGGATCTGCAACGGCTCGCGCCAGATCGGCCTGTACGCGGCGAGGTCCTCGACGGTCATGATGCCGCCGGCTTTCTGGACGGTGGCGGCCAGGTCATTGGCGATCTGGCCATGATAGAAGGCGTCGGTCCCCTGCTCGGCGATGAGTTCCAATGCTGCGGCGAGTCCCGGCTGCTTGATGATGGTGCCCGGCGTGAGTTGGCCCTCGGGAGGCAGGAAGGTGTGCTGCCAAGTCTTGGTCGTCGCGTTCAAGCTCGGGTACTTGGCGAGGTCTGCACGCACCGCGTTGGCCGCATGAACGTAGCTCTTATCGATGGCGAAACCATCGGCGGCCAGCTTGTGCGCAGAGGCGGCGAGAACCGAGAGCGGCCGCGTGCCCAACCGCTCCAGGACCGCCTTGTGTCCCGCGAGCAGACCCGGCACGCCTGCCGCGAGCCCGCCGTACTGACTCGGCGCGGGCCCATCGGGGGCCTTCGCGCGTGCCTTCGTGTACATGTCTGCGGTGGAAGCGGCCGGCGCGCTCTCCCGATAATCCAGCACGAAGACTTGCCCGTCGACCTTGCGAACCATCATGAAGCCGCCGCCGCCCAGTCCCATGCTGAACGACCTTGTGACCGATAACGCCAGCGAGGTCGCAACCGCTGCATCCACTGCATTGCCGCCAGCCTGGAGGACCTCACACCCCGCTTGCGAGGCGTAGGGACAGTCGCTGGCGACCATGCCGTGCGTGCCTACGGCAACGAAGGATGATTCTGCAGCTCGAAGGCTTGCCGCCGTTCCTAACGACGCAAACACGCAAGCCCAGATAAAGGTCGCTGCTCGCTTACGTGCCACTCCTCCCTGTCGATCCCTCATGGTTCATCCCTCATCCGTAAAAGGCCCTTGGACCTTCCCCCCTTCTACTTGAACGCATCCGATAATACCCGTTTTTCGCTTTCCACGCCTGCCCGCACAGACAGATTCTCTTTCCTGATTTGCCCAGCTTGACTGTTCAATCGTAAGTTTGCTTCGAAGGGAAAGAAGCTGCCTGCCCGAGGGGGACACACCGGGCAGGCGTCGCCGCAAACAGGGTACATCGACAGTCAGCTTTGGCAGCAAAGGTCGGCGTTGTGTGCACGCGTGCTCACGGCGATAGGGACCTGTGCGCCTCGCGGTGAGGCTCCAAGCCGCCCGCCGCGTCACGTTGAAGGGGGAAGAGCCATGTTCGGACGCTTTTATCGCGCGCCCGTATGGTTTGTTGTAGTTGCCTGTTGTGCAGCCTGCGTGCTGGCCGGCTGCGGGCCCGTCGACCTGAACAACGAGCAGGTTTTGGGCTACCATCCCTCACCGCCCAACACGCCGAGTGGCGATCCTATCGCTGGCGCGTCCGATTCTTCCGCAAACGCCGCCGAAACTGCTTCCAACGAGACGGCGGCAACCGCGATGTACAACGAGGTAGAGCCGAACGACAGTTGGGACGATGCCAACTGGGTCGACCTGCAGAGCGATGCCGTTGAGACCGGTTCGGTGAGCGTGGAACTGGACGGCAGCATCGGGGCCATGCGGCAGGACTTCGACGTGTTTGCTCTGGGTGCTGCGGTGCTCGGCCGCCGCGTGCAGGCAGACCTGGCCGCCAATGGGGACGCCCTTCAGTTGGGATTGTTTGACGATCAGGGGCACGTGCTGGCGTATATCGATCCGCGCAGCGCAACCGCAGGCCCGGGCCGCATCGATATCGTGTTGCACGAGTCCACCTCGCAGTTGTATGCGATCGTTGGCACGCGTAGCGCATCCACGGAAGACCGGCCTTACAGCGTACACGTTGAGATCGGTCAAGCCGAGAGTGCGCCGCCAGTCGCCACCCAGAATGTGGTCTTTGTGCTGTCGGGAGCCACCCAGGTTCGGATCGGTTCGCGGTCACCTGTTGATGTGCCACCCTTTGACATAGCGCGGATCAACTCTGCGTTTGCCGGCCGAACTGAAGGCGCAATCGAGTTGCTCATGCAGATCGTGCGAGAAGACTATGACGGCTTGAACGTTGTGTTCTATCGCGACGATGATCCCGATGCGCCGGCCGACGATTGCACGAAAATCTACTTCGGCAGCACTGACACGGCATTGCTGGGTCTGGCCGACAACATCGATCCCTATAATGCCGACGCCACGCAGTCCGCGATCATCTACACGGATACTTTTTCGCTCTTCAACCAGCTCAACCCCAGCCTCGAGAACATTGTTCAAGTATTGGCCAATGTGGCAAGTCATGAAACCGGCCACTTGCTGGGGCTGCGACACACCGCGGATATCCAGGACCTGATGGACGTGACCGCATCGGCACGGCAGATGATGGCCGACCAGTGGTTCAAGACGGCTACGTTGGATGACTCGGTCATGCCGTACGGCGTACAGGATGCACCGACCATGCTGAGTTGGGCCCTTGGCGACCATAAGAGTTCCACCACGACCAAGCTGCTGTCGCGACGAGTAGTCGCTGCCCCACCAACCGGCGGCACCGACTTCTACATTCCGCGATCGATGCTGGCCGACTGCGGCTGCCCAACGTGCACGGCGGATCTGCAGCACAAGTAATGCTCAGCCCTGTCTGGCATAACTCCGTTCGGGTGCTGTTTGCATGAGGCGATGAAGGCCGGCACTCGCAGGCGAGGCATGTCTGCTGCTGACACACAACACGGGCGGAAAAATGGCATCCGCTTCGAGTATCCGCCCTTTTTTCATTGTCTCCTTCCCGCGAGCAGGGGTACAATGAAACGAACACATCACGTGGTCCAGGCGGCCGCTGATCTTCTTCATTCCTATGTGACTGCCGGACCGGGAAGGAGATCCTGCCATGTCGGTCGACCTGCGTTCCGCGGACACTATCCATCTGCCCGAGACTTTTCCCGCCGAGCCCGGGACTACTTCCATGCCGCCGTCAACAGAGCCCGACGCAACTGACCACTTAGAGAACGGCTCGGCCGTGCAGGCCAACGGCAACCTGTCGCAAGCCAGTGCGGCACAGGCTCTGCAGTCGAGTGACACGCATATAGGCCGAATAGAAGAAGCCGCTGCAGCACTGGGCATCACTCAGCAGAATGCGCTCGCCATCATGGAGCGGTTGTTGCGTGAGATGGCTTCGGATAACTCCACGCACGCGCGTGCCACCGATCTGCATATCAATCCCGGCCGTCCGCCAGATTACCGCATCGAAAAGACGATACGCAGTGCCAGGATCTCCCGCCTGACCGATCGCGATGTCACCCTGCTGTCCGACAGCCTGATGACCGAGCTGCAGCAAAGCAGATTCGAGCGTAACCACTGCGTGGACTTTTCATACCACGTGGACAAGACGCGCTTCCGCATCAATATTGTGCAGTCGTTCATCGGCCGCAGCATTTCAATTAGGCGGTTCGACGAGATCAAGAACTTCGACGATTACCATTTGCCCAAGCGTTATCTGCAGATTGCCGATGGACACCGCGGCTTCGTGATCATGTCAGGCTCGACGGGCAGCGGAAAGACGACCTCCATCGCAGCCATGCTGGACTATGTGAATCGCAACTACCATCGCAAGATCGTGACCATCGAGGATCCGATCGAATACGTCTACGAGCCCAAGAAGTCGATCGTCGTGCAGATCGAGATCGGCGACGACGGCGTGCCGAACGAGGAGATCGCGCTCCGCAACCTCGTACGTATGGATCCTGACGTGGGCCTGGCGGGCGAGATGCGCGACCGGGCATCGCTGGAGGCGGCCTTGAAGACCGCCCAGGCGGGGCACCTGATCTTCGGCACGTTGCACTGCGAAGGAGTAGGCCAGGCCTTCGACCGCATTCTGGCCTACTACGATAACATCGAGCAGCAGCGTATATTGGGCACGCTGGCGGACAATCTGGGGGCGATCATCAATCAGCGATTGCTGCCCTGCGTCAAGAAGGGCATCGATGTCGTGCCGGCCTA
>JBJKSL010000238.1:0-4571 GCA_046704145.1 Phycisphaerae bacterium | reverse complement strand
GCTCTACTGCGATATCGCCATGCCCAGCATTCTTCTCGGCATGGGCATCGGCCGCATCGGCTGCTTCATGTTCGGCTGCTGCTGGGGCGGAACCTGCCCCACAAATCTGCCCTGGGCCGTCCGCTTCCCGTTCGGTAGCCCCGCACACATCCGCGAATGGGAGGACCGCCAGATCACCATCCCCGCGGACATGATCCTCGTCGACATTTCCGGCGCCAGTACGCCCTTCCCGCGGCAGTTGCTCAAGCTGCCCCTGACCGACCTGAAGGCCAAGTTGGCCAAGGTCGACGAGCTCACCGCCAAGGCCAAGGCTTCCGGCGATGCCAAGAAGGCCGAGAAAGCCGCCCGCATGAGCGAAGTGCTGCATAGAGGAATGGCTCCGATTCTGGAGCATTTTCAGAAGTTCGAATGCACCCCCGCCGAGTTGCTGGCCCGAAGCCAACTGCCCGAGTACAAGACTCTGCCGCTGCATCCCTCGCAGCTCTACGGCGCGATCGGCCCCATCCTGCTCGCTTTGCTGACCAGTGCGTATTTCTATCGCCGCCACCGTCACGGCACGGTCATGCTGCTGGGCTTTTCGCTCTATGCTGTGCAACGCTTCGTTGAGGAGATCATCCGGAGCGACAACCCTCACGACACCTTCGGCCTGACCATCTCGCAGGGCGTCAGCGTCGGCGCGCTGGCATTAGCCTTGATTGCGTATTTGATAATCCGCCAGATGCCCGCCGGCTCGCCCAAGGCCAAGCCCTGGTACCCGATCGGCAAGGCTCCTCCAGCCCCCGCAACCACAGAGGAAGCCGCCGCCAACGCCAGTTGAATACATATGCACGAATGAGCGAGGCTTCCTGTGGGACCGGCATCCGCTCTGCCTGTGTGGGACCGGCATCTTGCCGGTCCAGATGAGCAGTTGGCTGCCGCTTACCGCTTCTCGATCAACTCCAGAGCCATCCGAGCCGTCTTGCGCGCCGCATTCTCTGCCCCCAGCGACTCCACCACGGCTGAGAGCTCCGCCCGCATGGCCGCCTGCCGCTCCGGCCGCCCCAGAATGTCCAACGCCTCGGCCACGATCGGCCGTGTCGACGTGTAGTACGGCATGAACTCCGGCACGATCCGTCGTCCCGCCAGAATGTTCGCCAGCGACAGGTGCGGCGTGCGAATCAGCCACCGCCCCACCAGCCGATACCCCCACTTCGATCCGTTATACATGACCACCATGGGCAGCCGATGCCACGCCACCTCCAGCGTCGCCGTCCCCGACGCGCACAACGCGAACTGCGCTGCCGAAAGCACCTCGGCATTACGAGCCACCGAGATCTGCCATCGAAACGCCACCTCTGCCAACGCGGGCCGGATCAACTCCTCCGCGGTGGTCACATTTGCTGCCAAAAACACGAACCCCGCGTTCGGATGCCGCTCTGCAATGGCCTCCGCCACTTCTATCTGCCCAGGCAGTACCTCTTTGACCACGTGCCGCCGCGACCCCGGCAGACACGCCACCAACGGCTCGCCCAGGTACCGCAGACGCTCGACCTCGTCGGGATGAGCCTCTTCCCCGGCCAACTGCGTGACCAGCGGATGCCCGACAAAAGCCGCCTCAATCCCTCGCTGACGGAAATACGCCTCTTCGAACGGCAATATCACCGCCAACCGGTCCACCAGCCGCCGGACTTTCCGAATCCGTCCGGGCGCCCACGCCCACAACTGCGGGGCAATGTAATACAGGATCGGGCAGCCGCAGGCCCGCAACTGCTTGGCCATGGGAAGGTGCAGGGCCGGCGAATCGACCAGAATGGCCAGGTCCGGCGGGTGCTGCCGGGCCATCCGCCCCACCCGGCGAACCAGCCGCCAGGCATGCCCCGCCAATCGGACCGCCCCAGCCAGCATGGTCGCACGAGCCGTGAAATCCTCCACCACCTCGCAGCCCGCCGCGCGCATACCCGGCCCGGCAATGCCCCAGAACGACGCCTCCGGGCATGCTGCCGAGATCTCGCGAATCAGCTCAGCCGCATGCCGGTCGCCGCTCAGTTCCGCCGCGGAAACGAAAATCCGCGGCCCAGCCGCCACTCCGGTAGCCGCTGCAGTCTGCGATTCTGGTCTGGTATTGTCCTCTATGGTAATGTCCTCAGTAAGCACGGCCGGAATCTATCGCCCCCGTCCCCCCAAAGCAACCTCACCCCTCAGCCGCGTTTCTTTGCGGCCGCGAACGTGCGTGCATAATCCTGCCCCAGTCTCGGCTTCACTCGACCGAGAACAACCGCCGCCACCGCGAACCCAAGCGCCAGCACCGTACCGATAATCATCTGGTTGCGAAGCACCACAGCTCTCTGCAAACCAGCCGGAGACTGCAAGAGAGCACCACGAAGCGCCGCCGAACGAGTACTCATGTAAACATGAAGTACAGGAACAGCCACAACGACCAGTACCATCTTCGTCGCGAACCATCGCATGCGGATCACCACCCGCCACATCGACGACGCGAGTAGCGTGCCGAAAACGAGCGCCGCTATAAGCCCCGGCACAACAACCCGCGCGAAGATGAGCCGAACGGTAGCAGCATCGAGCCGCCAACTCTGCACGTCACCCTCTTTCATGGCACACAGAACCGCCAACACCGCCACCAGTCCACCAACAAACGTCGCCACACCCAGTAGCTTCAGCACAATCAGGTAAGGTCGCACACCCCGTCCCGCACGGCGGCCGTATATGTTTCCGGCCCTTGGAGTCGTCGTGGATTTATCGCGTCCATTCGCCATATGCGTATTCTCAAAAGCGGGCGCGGATCGGGCAAGAGTATTTTCAGCAGATCGCACCCAACATTTGCGACGAGATATTGACCCGCTATAATGCCTGATCTAATCCCGCTTCGACCCGGGTGTCCAACTTTCATCTCGCAAACAGGTTCAACTGCATGGATACAGAAGTCGTCTCGGCTTACGACCTTGATGCGCTCAGCGCCGAACTTGAGCCACGCGCCGCACTGGAGATCATTCAGTGGGCAGCGGACGAGTTCGGCGACGGCCTGGCGTTGTCATCCTCTTTCGGAGCAGACAGCGCGGTCATGGTGCATCTGGCCACACGAGTCAAACCGGATATCAAGGTCATCACCGTGGATACCGGTTTCCTTTTCCCTGAAACCATCCGCTGGCGAGACGAATTGGCAGTGCGCCTCAAGCTGAACCTGTGTATTTACCGGCCAGTCATAGCAACGGAGACCTACCTCGCTCAGCACGGCAAGGTCTGGCGAAGCAACCCCGACTCCTGCTGCGCGTTCAACAAGCGCGAGCCATTCAACCGGGCCAAGCGAGAGCTGGGCATAAAATGCTGGTTGACCGGCATCCGTCGCGAGCAGTCGGAAAGCCGAAAATGCACCACCATCGCCCAGCGCGACAATCTGGGACTCATGAAACTGTGCCCCATCGCCCGCTGGACGGCCAAGGACGTCCATACCTACCTGCAGGAGAACGACCTGCCCTACCACCCCCTACGCGAACAGGGCTTTCTCAGCATAGGCTGCTGCCCGGAGGAGGGATTCTGCACTGCCAAGGTCAAACCTGGCGAGGATCCGCGGTCCGGCCGGTGGGCGGGTTTCGACAAAACCGAGTGCGGCTTGCACCTGCACGATCAAGGCAGCGGAATTTGACATACTGGGTACAAATGCTGGACGATATACATCCATTTACCGTCTGCCCGATTGCTCGTTTCGGGATTGCTGCTGGCAGAGATCTGCCGCGATTCCGCATGGTCAAACCAATCCCGTTTTGAATCTGCGCTCAGGGCACAGTCGAGGTCGTTCAGCACATTATGAAACGCATATCGCAGAGCAGTTCACATTTCGTCGTTGTTGCGGTCTGCTGGGCAGTTGGCCTGACCTCTGCCGGCCCGATAACCTGGGCACAAACGCCAGCATCAAAGCCGGTGCCCGCGCCGGCCGCCGCCCCGCTGGGCAGTTGTACGGCACTGCCGACATCAGCCCCAGCGACAAGGTCCGCTCCCCCAGTGACCTCCGCACCGGCGACGAGCTCCGCCCCGGCAACGTCCTCCGCCCCCAGCGACGGTCCTGCCAGCAACCACTTGATCAGGACTCCCAACGACATCCACGGGCTGCTGCTGGACGAGGCCGCCGACATCTTCAGCCAGGGCTCGACCGAAGAGGTCACGATAGAGGTCCATCCGCCAGGCGTGGCCATCCCCAACCCACGAGCTGCGGGCGCCACGGCAGATAAGCCCAAACAATCCGTCTACACCTCGCGAGTCATCAAGACCGATTTTCCCTTCAACGACCTCATTCCATCGTGGAACGTGGACGTGCCCGCGGGCACCGGCTTCGAGGCCGAGATCCGCGTCGGCACGAAGGCGGACAACTCGTGGTCCGACTGGTACTACTTTGGCGTGTGGGGCGTCTCGGAACCTCCGGCCAGTCGTACTACAAAGGGTGACCACACCATAGTCGATATCGACACCCTCCGCACTTCGGGAACCTTCGACTGCGTTCAATATAAGTTCGTGCTGCTCACCACCGTGCCCAAGGTTTCGCCGGTCGTTCGCGGGGTCTGTCTGGCTTACAGCAACAC
>JBJKSL010000237.1:0-3983 GCA_046704145.1 Phycisphaerae bacterium | reverse complement strand
CTCTTCAATGTGCCGCGGAGCCGGCGAGGCAACATCTGAACTCTTGGTCGAGTCGCCCTCGTTCGCAACCGGCTGGATGGCTTCAGGCTGTTCGGCCACCGGCTGGACCGAGGTGACCGCATTGTCCGTCTTCTCCGCGGCAGGTGTGGCCTTGGTGACCGTCTGCAGCGAAGTGTCCCCGGGCTTGGCCGGCTTGCCGTTCACGCCGATGTACCAAGCACCCAGCCCGATGAGAACCGTGCCAATACCAACCGCGATTTTGGTTTGTCCGCTCATGCCTTGCTCCCTCGGCGACTGGGCAGGAAGTGACGCCAATTCCATTGGCGGTCGGAGGCGACGACGAGACCCGCGTCCATGCAAAGTCTCCATTTCGTCTCGTGGCGCACCGCCCCCAGTGGTGAGTAACTGAAATATATCGGAAACCGTGTCACCGTCAAGAGAGAGAAACCGAACAGTCGCGGGCGGCTTGGGCCGTGCGGACGGCAAGTCCAGGCAGGATCACGAGCAAGGGCAGGTGGGCACAAAGAACTCACAGGCGCTGATGGCAGACCCGCCCAACGTGCGATCAGCGTAGGCCCGTGCCGAAACGGTAGGTGTCGAACTGCCGGTAGGTCGAACCGAGATTGTTGAAGCCGGGCCCCTGCATGTCGTGGAAGTGCTCGCGGTAGAAGATGAGCTCTGGCGCGCGGTAGTAGGAAGGCGTGCTCGGCCAGTCGCTTCGCCAGGCAAACTGCGAAGCCGAGTACTGCCCCGGGACGGCGTCGAAAATCAGGTTGTGGGCCGGATGTGCGGCGGAGGCTACGACCATGGGTTGCATGGCGGTGATGGGCTGCCTGGCCTGCATCTGTTCGGGCTCGGAGGTGCAGCGTTCGCAGCGATGTTCTGCACATCCGCTGACCAGTAACGCCCCGATCGTGAGCAATAATGCCCGCTTCACGCTTTCGCCCTCAAATTGCCGGCCGAACACCGTCCGGCAGCTATACCTGTGGCAGGCTCCATGCCGCTTGGGACGCTTCGCGGGCAGGTCCGATTAAACCTGCGGTTGAGAGGCCCTCAGCTTGCCTGCCGGGTCCGAATACGAGAGCCCGGCCGTCTGAACGGATTGTACGGTCTGTGACGAGTGATGGCGGGCGGCAACACGGCCTGCAAGGCCCGAAGCTGCCAGGATGGCCTAACATTATTGCGGGGCCGGGGTTATGTGTGTGCCGGTGGAATTGCGTGCCTGCAGACGCCATTGCCGAAGAGTTCGAGCAATATGGTGGAAGCCAGAACTGCAGCCGCCCCGGCGGTGTAGAATGATCGAAGACACCATTCGCCGCGACCGGCGGCAGGAGACACCAAAATGACACGATCGCCTTTTAAGCCAGCCGAACTGTTCTCCCTCTCGAACATCCAGAACGAGGTGAGCAGCCTAGTGGACCGGCTCAAGCGGATCGGGGCCGCGGCCATACCCTTCGAGCAGGAGTTCGCCCCGACCATCAATGTGCAAGAGGAGGCCGACCGGTACGTGCTGACGGCGGAACTGCCCGGCGTGTCAGCGGCCAGCCTCGAGGTCACCGCCGGTTCCAACAGCGTTACGCTCGCTGGCGACAAATCACGGCCGGCGCTGGCCACCGAGCCTGGCGTCGGTGAGTACCCCCGCATCGTGCAGGGCGAGCGTCGTTTTGGGCGTTTCTGCCGCGTGGTTACCCTGCCCGGATCCATTCGCACCGATGGCGTCGATGCCGCCATTGCCAACGGCGTGTTGACCCTCAACCTTCCCAAGCTAGCCGGGCCCAAGCCGGTGGAAGTTCGCGTAGAGGTGAAGACGGAAGATAAGGGAGGATGAAGGAGGATAAGCAGTTCCGCCTTTGTCCTTTCTCGACATGCCTTATCCTCTGTGATCTCGCGAAGGGGGATCTCCATCTCCATCGCTCCGACGGCAACCACCGCCAACTGCTTGTGCAGGAGGACGCGCACGATGGTGCCGGACTTGTCGAAGCGGCGCACGTGGACCTTGTCCCCCGGACGTAGGGCGGCGATGCGCTCGACCCAGCGGTCGAACTCAGCCTGCTTGACCTGCAGCGACTCCAACTCTCGACGGGCGGCGTCCGTCTCCTGCATGGCCTTGGCTTTGGCGGTCTCGGCGTCGGCACGGGCCTGCTCTGCCTGGCGGCGGGACTGCAGCGTGCCGCGGATGGCCCGGTCGAGTTGCTGATTCGACTCGCTGAGGTGCTTGCGGGCGGCTTCTATCACCTTGGGCGGCAGGCCCAGCCGCGAGGCGATGTTGATGGCGTTGCTGCTGCCCGGCTCGCCAATGAGCAGTCGATACGTGGGCTGCAGCGTCTTAATGTCAAACTCCACGGAGGCGTTTTCCGCACGCACTTCGCGATAGGCGACGCTCTTGAGCACGCCGAGGTGCGTGGTCACCATGGCCGAGCAGTGCCGCCGCAGCAGTTCCTCGACGATGGCCTGGCCGATGGCCGCCCCCTCGTCCGGGTCGGTGCCGGCGCCGAGTTCGTCAATCAGCACCAGCGTGCCCGGGCTGGCCTGCTTGAGGATCATCAGCATCCGCGAGAGGTGCGCACTGAACGTGCTGAGCGATTGCTGCAGGCTCTGCTCGTCGCCGATGTCGATGAGGATTTCCTTGTATACGGGCACCGTGCTGCCGGGAGCGGCCGGAATGGGCAGGCCTGCCTGGGCCATCAGTGCGATAAGGCCCACGGTCTTGAGTGCCACAGTTTTGCCACCAGTATTCGGGCCGGTGACTACCAGCAGGTCGAAATCGTCGCCGAGGCGTACGTCGATGGGGACCACGTCGTCATGGCGGGAGGCTGCGCGCTGTCGGAGGGGGTCAGTCCCCGTTTCGCCAAAGCCCGAAACGGGGACAGACCCCTTGGGCTTTGCAAGTCCCATCATTCGCACCAGCAGCGGATGGCGGGCCTGTCGCAGGAGCAGCTTGTGGTCGGCCGAGACCTCGGGGCTGTTGAGCCGGTACACGCGTGCGAAACGCACCTTGGCGGTGATGAGGTCGAGGACGGCCAAGGTGTCCATGGTGGCCAGGATCTGCTCGCGATTGAGGAAGAGCTGATGCGTCAGGTGTGACAGCAGCCGCCCGACTTCGGTGCTTTCGTCGGCTTTGAGCGAGATGATGCGGTTGTTGAGTTCCACCGCCGCTGCCGGCTCGACGAACAGCGTGGCTCCCGAATCCGAACTGCGGTGCACGATGCCCGGGATGCGCCCGCGGTGCTCGGCCGCCAACGGCAGGACCAGGCGGTCCTCGTGGAAGGTGGCTTGCGGGTAGCGCAGCAGCCGGGTGAGATTGCGGTCGCGCAGCAGCCTGTCGAACACGTGCCCGACGTTGATGCGGGCCTCGCTGATCTCTGTGCGAATCCGCCGCAGTCGGGCACTGGCGTCGTCGCGGACCTCGCCGTTGGAGCCGATGACCTCTCGAATGGTGTTGGCCAGCGGCTTGAAGTCGCCCACCCGCTGGCAGATGGTCCGCAGCTGGTTCGCGCTGGGCCGCAACCTGGCCGCCCAGTCGACGATGCCGTGCGTGGCGTCGAGCGTCTCGGCGATGACGGCCAGGTCGTTGGGCTCCAGGCAGTGCGGCGGCACCGCGACGCGGATGGCCTCGCGGATGTCGTGGATGCCTCCGAAGGGCGGCAGGTCGAGGTCTGAGGCCGCCTCGATCATCTCGGCCACCTGGGCCTGCCATTGCACGATCAGGTCCGCCCGGCTGGTGGGCTTGACCTTCATGGCCATGCCCCGCCCCAGTGCGCAACTGGCGAACTCTGCCAGGATCTGGCGGACGGGCTCAAACTCCAACTTGTCCAACGTATGCGGGTCCACGGAGGTATTGTACTGAAAAGAGCTATCGGCTGTCAGCTGTGTTGCGGAGAGCTATGGGCTGTGAGCTATGAGCTTTGAGCTGGAGAAGAGGTCAGGAGGCAGGAGACAGGAGCCGAGGTGGGTTCGTCTCGCGGAAAGCGTGCGAAGCCGCA
>JBJKSL010000236.1:0-8378 GCA_046704145.1 Phycisphaerae bacterium | reverse complement strand
TCGCGCACGCCCAGGCCGTAAGCCAGCGCGGCGGCGGTGGGCTCGTTGACGATGCGGACGACCTCGAGGCCGGCGATTTGGCCTGCATCGCGCGTGGCCTGGCGTTGAGCGTCGTCGAAATACGCGGGCACGGTGATGACCGCCTTGCGGATGTCCTGGCCGAAATGCCGGGAGGCTCGGTCTCTCAACTCGCGGAGAACCAGGGCGCTAATCTGGGGCGGCGTGAGCGTCTTCTCGTAGATCTGGACGGCGGCAATGTCGCGGCCGGCGGTTTCGGTGCGGCGTTTGACCACCGCGAAGGGCAGATGCTGCAGTTCGCCGGCCTCCACGAGTTCATCGTACCCGCGGCCCATCAGTCGCTTGATGGAAAAGACGGTCGATCGCGGGCGTTCCACGGCATGTGTCCTGGCGTGCCAGCCGATGGTGATATCGCCGCTCTCCTCGAAGCGCAGCACTGAGGGCAGCCGAGCGTCACCGTTTGAGTCGCGGATCACGTGCGGTCCGGACTTGTCGCAGTAGGCCACCAGCGAGTGCGTGGTTCCCAGATCAATGCCGATGATGATCTCACTCATTTCGTTCCCCTGGTCCTTCACCGGACGCGCGGCTTACTCCTCAGATTGCGCTGGAATCTGGTCCAGCAGGTTGATCCAGTACTTCATGGCGTTGAGTTGCTGGCGAAGCTGCTTCTGTACGGTAGCGTCGGCCATGTCCTCGCCGCGACAGGTTTGGGCGATGCGCTTAAGAGTTGCGGCGTGCCTGGTGGCCACCGTTTCCTTGAGGGATTGGAGACTGCTCGTATCTTCGGCTGACAGTGCTTCGTCGATCTCCTCGCGAAGCATCATGATCTCACCCAGCAGTTCATGCGGCGCGGACTTGTCGTCTGTAGCGTTGGGGCCACCAGCGATCTGCAGGAGGTATTCTGCACGCGTGACGGGGTTTCGCAGAGTTTCATAGGCGCGATTCATCCCCGAGCTCAGTTCGAGAGCTTGCCGGCGGACTTTTTCAGACTCGCGGCCGGCGATGTCGGGGTGGATCGAGCGGCTGAGGTTCAGATAACGCCGCCGCAGATCGGCAGGATCCACGTCGTAGTCCTGAGCGATGCCGAACAACTCGAAGTAGGTGAACATCGAGGGCGGTTGCGGATTAAGCGCGCCACAGGTTGAGCAGCAGAGCGGCAACTCCATCGGTTCGCTGCACTGGGTGCATCTGATGGGGCGTGTTACGTTGGCCTGTCGATCGTGTTGTGCGTCCATATACAACTCCGACAAATCTCTGCAAAACGGCCCGCGTGACCCGCGCGTCCGGCGGGGCCACGCAGGCCAATTCTTTCAGGCATTTGTAGATCTAATTCCAGTGTGGAACCAGTGTCTTGCCGGTCCGGATGACCGGCGGGAAGCCGGTCCCACATAGATCTCTACGCCGTGAAGCTGCTGCCACATCCGCAACTGGTGGTTGCGTTGGGGTTGTTGAACACGAAGCCGCGGCCCATGATTTCGTCCTTGAAGTCAAGGGTCGTGCCGTTCAGGTAGAGGTAGCTCTTGGAGTCGCAGACCACCTTGACGCCGTGTACCTCGAATTCCTCATCGAGGTCCGACTTGGACTCGGTCAGGTCCAGAGCGTAGGTGAATCCGCTGCAGCCGCCGCCTTTTACGCCCATGCGCAGAAACGTGTTGGCCGGGTCCAGCTTCTGCTGTTCGAGAATGGTCTTGACCTCTTGGGCCGCTCGCTCCGTCAGTATCAAAGCCATGCGTTCGGTTCTCCCGTGTCGTTGATTGTTCGTTATGCGAGGGCTTCCGGCTTCGCCAAGGCTACGCCGCGACAAGGAAGCCCGCGGCTAGTGTTACTGTTGCGGGCACGCGGCGGCGCTGGCCTTTGTGATCGTTGGTGCCGCGGATGCCTGGCCATCACCGTTGTCGCCGTTCTGCTTCTTTTGGATATCTGCGATGGCTGCTCGGATCGCGTCCTCCGCAAGCACGCTACAGTGAATCTTCACCGGCGGCAGCGCGAGTTCGCGGACGATATCCGTGTTCTTGATGGCCATCGCCTCGTCCAGGGTCTTGCCTTTGACCCACTCGGTGGCGAGAGAGCTACTGGCGATAGCGCTTCCGCAGCCGAACGTCTTGAACTTGGCATCCACAATGCGGTTGTTCTCGTCAATCTTTATCTGCAGCTTCATCACGTCGCCGCACTCTGGCGCACCGACGATGCCGGTACCCACCGACGGGTCGCTACGGTCCAATGAACCGATGTTTCGCGGTTTATTATAGTGGTCGAGGACCTTGTCGCTGTACGACATATCGAGTTCTCCCGGGCTTTACGCGCGGGCATGACGCCCGCGGCTCGCAATCAATGACTGGCCCATGATACGGATTTCAAATCTATGCCTTCGGCGGCCATCTCGGCCAGAGGGCTCATTGCCCGCAGCTTGTTGGTGGTTTCGGTCACCTGGGCAACGGTCTGCTCGATCTCTGCCGCGGTGTTGAACCGGCCGAGGCTGAAGCGGATCGAGCTGTGGGCCAGTTCCTCGCCGACACCAAGGGCCTTGAGCACGTAGCTCGGTTCGAGCGATGCGCTGGTGCAGGCCGATCCGCTGCTGACGGCAATGTTGTTGAAGCCCATCATAAGCGACTCGCCTTCCACGTAGGCGAAGCTGACGTTCAGCGTACCTGGCAGGGCGTGCTCGGGGTCGCCGTTGCGGTAGATGTCGTCCACCTCTTCCGAGATGCCGTTCCACAGCCGGTCGCGCAGCTTGGCCAGCCGCTGTGCCTCACGATCAATTTCGCGATGAGCGATCTCGGCGGCAGCCCCGAAGCCGACGATACCGGGCACGTTGAGTGTGCCGGAACGCATGCCGCGCTCGTGCCCGCCGCCATGTATGACCGCCTCGCAGCGGACGCGCGGCTTCTTTCGCCGCACGTAGAACATGCCTACGCCCTTGGGCCCGTGAATCTTGTGGCCCGAAGCGCTGAGCATGTCTATGCCCATGGCTTCGACGTCGATGGGCACCTTGCCGAAAGCCTGCGTGGCGTCGGTATGGAACAAGACGCCGCGTTCCTTGCACATGGCTCCGATCTCGGCGATCGGCTGGATGGTGCCGAACTCGTTGTTGGCGAACATGATCGAAACCAGGATGGTGTCGTCGCGCATGGCCGCCTTCAGTTCGTCGAGGTTGATGCGGCCGAGCTTGTCGACCTTGAGGAAGGTGATCTCGAAGCCCTGCTGTTCGAGGTACTTGCAGGGGTCGATGACCGCCTTGTGCTCGGTGACCTGCGTGATAATGTGCCGGCCTTTTTCGCCGTACATGTGGGCCGTGCCCTTGACGGCGATGTTATTGCTTTCGGTCGCACCGCTGGTCCAGATGATTTCTTTCCCGCTGGCGCCGATGACCGCGGCCGCCTGTTCGCGAGCGTTCTCGACGGCTTGCTCTGCCTCCCACCCGAAGCGGTGGTTACGGCTTGCGGCGTTGCCGAACTTCTCACGGAAGTAGGGCATCATCGCTTCGAGCACGCGCGGGTCGAGCGGCGTGGTCGCGTTGTTATCCAGGTAAATTAACGGCTTCACAGCTGCTTTCTCCGGAAACGGTTGTACATCCTTGTAACCCCGCACGCTCTTGCGGTCCGCCGACCGTGGAATGCCTGCGAGGACTGTTATCCACGACGTCTGCCAGCGTCACAGTCGACAAAAACTCGACCAGCCTGGCATGGACGCGATGTATTGTTGGCCGCACTGGACATGCGGCCATGAGGTCGCACCCCGTCTTGAGTTTCCCGCGAGCCTTGTTCTGGTACCACTCCACGCACTGGACGAGTTGAACCGGCCCCTCGACCGCCCCGATGATGTCGTTCAGGCTGATCTTTTCAGGCGGGACCGCGAGGCGATAACCCCCGCGCGGCCCTCGGACCGATTGAGCCAGCCCTCGCTGACCCATCAGCTTGAGAATGTTCATCAGCAGCGGCAGGGGTACGCCGTAGCGACTGGCGATCTCCCGAGCACTGTTGCATTCGTCGGGGTGCTGGGCCAGATGCGTGAGGGCGATCAGCGCGTAATCAGTCTTTCGTGTGAATGCCAGCACCGCTTGGTTCCTCGTCCGAGCGAGCCACCCTCCCGGGGTGACTTCTGAGACAATATAGCACCGCGGGGGTACGAATTCAAGGGATAATGGCACCTATGCGGTACTATTTGTACGGTATGCCTAAGCGGTGTGCGTGCAATGGGTTGCGGACAACAACGGAGGCGAGAGGCTATTGGTCAATCGCGTCCTCCTCGCCAGAAGTGGCACCATCCTGCCGTATTCTATTACGGCTGGAGCGGCCGGCGGCGCAAATGCCCCGGCGGGATTTGGCTTGCAGGAAGGCCAGCAAATCCTGGCCGGCGGCCGTCCGGACGATGCCTTGCAGCTCTTCCACCGCGTTGCCGAAGGCACGGCCGGAGCGGTAGAGGATGCGGAAGGCCTGGCGGATCTCCTGGAGAGCTGCGCGATCGTAGCCCGCCCGCTGCATGCCCACGACATTGTGCTGCACGACGGTGGATTCGCCGTAGGCCATGAGGAAGGGCGGGACGTCCATGGTCACACGGGCTCCACCGGCGACGAAGGCCAGCTTGCCGAGGCGGCAGAACTGGTGGACGACAGCCGAGCCGCTGAAGATCGCGTTGTCGCCTGCCTCGACGTGACCGGCAAGCAGGGCGAGGTTCATCAGTTTGACGCCCTTGCCCAGGATGCAGTTGTGGCCGACATGACTGTAGGCCATGAGGAAGCACTCGTCGCCGATGACGGTAGCCGATTCTGGCTGGCTGCCGCGGTGAATGGTTACGCCCTCGCGGATGATCACGCGGTTGCCGATGGTGCAGTAGCTACGCTGGCCTTCCCAGTGGAAGTCTTGAGGGAAGTGGCCCACCGCTGCGAACGGATGCACCTCGCATGCCTCGCCGATGGTGGTCCAGCCGCTCAAGAAAGCGTGTGGACGCACAGAGGTGTTTGGCCCGATGCGCACGGGACCTTCGATGACGACGTAGGGTCCGATTTCGGCGGTTGGATCGATTTCCGCCTGACGGTCAATCACAGCAGTTGGATGTATGGACATAGACTGCCTGTTCCCTGATGAGTCAAGCTGCTCGTGAAGGGAACATTGTATGCTGCCCGTGCTGCCACGCAAGCGGGTGGCGCAGGTGTCCAGATTAGGACGCACCTTTGTCCCGTACGTCATGATGATGCCCAAAAACGGCTGGTGGGGTCGCTCCCGCTTGCTGGCCCCGTATCATGCAACACCGGTCGACCTGGGGTATTTTGAGAGGTCATCCATGTCTGAGCCCAAGATCGTTGAGTTGGCCCTCCAGGGCGGTGGAGCCCACGGGGCTTTCACGTGGGGCGTGCTCGATCGTCTGCTGGAGGACGATCGAATCTGCATCGGGGCGATATGCGGAACCAGTGCCGGGGCAATGAACGCGGCGGTGGTGGCCGACGGCCTCGACCGTGGGGGCAAGCAGGGCGCTTGCCGGGCCCTGGAAGAGTTCTGGAGTGGCGTGAGCCGCGCGGCGAGGTTCTCTCCCATTCAACGCACGCCAATGGATCACCTGCTGGGGCGCTGGACGTTGGATGCCTCGCCGGGCTACCTGATGCTTGATGTGCTTTCGAGGACCCTGTCGCCCTACGATATGAATCCTCTGAACCTCAATCCCTTGCGCGACCTGATCGTCAGCCTGATTGATTTCGAGCACGTGCGGCACGCCCACGGTATCAAGTTATTCGTCGCCGCCACGAACGTTCGCACCGGCACGCTGAAGGTCTTTCGCAGGGAAGAAATGACCGCCGACATGATACTGGCCTCGGCCTGCCTGCCTTTCGTTCACCAGGCCGTGGAGATCAACGGCGATGCTTACTGGGACGGCGGATACATGGGGAATCCCGCCCTCTTCCCGCTGGTCGAAGATAATCGGTCGCGTGACATCGTGATCGTGCAGATCAACCCCATCGGCCGTAGCGACATTCCGAAGCGAAGCGCTGACATCCTCAATCGAATCAACGAGATTACCTTCAACGCCAGCATGATCAAGGAGCTCCGCTCCATCGCTTATCTGAAACGGCTTGTGGAGTTGGAGGGCCTCGAGCAGGAGCGATTCAAGGACACCTTGCTGCACTGCATCAGTGCGGAAGAGGAACTCCGCCCGTTATCGGTTTCGAGCAAGCTTAACGCGGAGTGGGCCTTCCTGAAGCATTTGCACGACGTGGGCTATCGTAGCGCTTCGACATGGCTCGACGAGTGCTACGAAGCACTGGGGACACGCTCCACTCTGGACTTTGAGAAGATCTGCTATTGACTGGACGTTCGCGGCGCCGGAGGAAGGGCACGCCGTGTCACCGGTGCAGCTTTTGCGTGGAACCCACTACCAGGATCTCGAAGGTGTTTGGCTTGGGCACCGGGCGCGAGCGACCAACGCGTTGCTGGCCGAATTCCGCTGTGGGCAGATACACGCAGTGAGTAGCCGGATCAACGTCGAGAGTCCTTGCCCCGGGCTTGGTCTGCACCGTCTGGACGAGTTCGAACTTGCCTGCCGCGTTTTCGTGGGCCACCGCCAATGTGCCATCGCGGCAACTGGCGAATGCGTAGCCTTTGTCGAAGCGTGTACCATCACAGCCGGCGCCAATGGGCAGATCGGCAAGGATCTTGCCGTCCTGGACGCTCATGACCAGCAGTTTCTGCGGGTTTCGACAGCCGACGAACAGAAGACCATGTGCGCGGTCCATGGACATACCGACAGGACTGCCGCCGGGCACCGTTGGCCATTTCGCGAGAACTTTCATGGTCTTGGTGTTCACCACCGCGACGAGGTTCTTGTCCACCAGGGCGATGTAGACTTTGCCTTTCTCGTCGGCGACGAGGCCTACGGGCTTTCCGCCCAGTTCGACGCCCGCATCAGCCTTGCCGGTTTGCGGATCGACGTCGGGTGAAAGGGGGACCATCTCGTTGGCGTCACCGCAGGCGGTCAGGACCTTGTTGCTGGCGGGGTCGTAGATGATGCCGTCCGCATCGTCGGCAGCCTTGACCTTGCCGAGCACTTTGTGGGTTTTGGTGTCGAAGATGAATACCGCTGCGGCCTTGCCGTCGGAGATGAAGCCGCGACCGGCTGCGGGAACGAGGGCGACGCCGTGATTGCGCTCCTGACCGGGCATGTCCGCTACCACCTTGCCCGATTCTTCCTGGATAACCATGGTGTGTGTGGTGCGGGGACCATACAGCAGCTTGTTCTTCGAATCGACGGTGATGTAGTCCCAGCCGCCTTCACCTCCGATGTGTAGAGTTTTCAAGAGTTGAAATGGGCCTGCAGCTTGCGGTGTACCCGCCGGCTGTGCCATGAGCGAGGTTGCCGTAAGGAGAACCGCAAGGACGATGCGGCATGTGCAGGTTGTTTTGGGCATGAGCAGTCTCCGATGCATGAACCGGGTCTTTGGTCGACTCCGCACAACATACTTCGGACCGTTTCGCCCGGCACAGCACCGGGTTGCGGGCCGCCATTGTACAGCGCTTCGGTGTGACTCGCATCAGGTTTCTCTCTGGCCGGAAGGGCGGCCGAGCGTCGCATTCGGACAAGCAGAGTTGTCCGCGGTCCCAGTGGCGCCCTATACCCAACGTAGCCTTGGTGGTTTACGGCGGAGGCTGATGAGATGGACGAACTGCGACAGGAGTACGAATCGGCCGTACGCAGCGTGGCACTGTACGACGCAGCCGGGCGAGGTCTTATCGAGATCCGGGGCAAGGATCGGGCCGCGTGGCTGCACAACCTGGTGACGAACACCGTCAATACGCTGCAGCCGGGCGAGGGCAACTATGCGTTTGCCACGAACGCCAAGGGGCGGATTCTGTTTGATTGCAATGTACTCGTGCGGGAGGAGGCCATCTGGCTGGACGTGGATCGGCAGTGCGTACCCAAGGCGTTAGAGCATTTGGAGCACTACCACATCGCCGAAGACGTGCGGCTGGGCGATCGCAGCGGCGAATTTGCGAGGATTTCACTTTGCGGACCGAAGGCGGCAGAAGTCGCAGCGCAATTCGGGGCTCATCAGGCTGCCGAACTGCCATCGCTGGGGGCGGCGGAGGTGAGGCTGGCGGGCAAGCCGCGTCTGATGGTGCGGAACGATGCGGTGGGACTGTTCGGCCTGGACCTGTATATCGAGCAAGCGGACGTCGTCGCGTGTCGGGAGGAACTGCTGTCGGTCGGGGGATTGTCTCCGCGGCTTGTGAGTCGGCCGGTGTGGGAGATGCTGCGGATCGAGGCGGGCATACCTGCGTACGGGCAGGATATCGATGAGGAGGTGCTGCCGGCGGAGACGTTGCAGTTGCAACGGGCGGTCAGCTTCGTGAAGGGGTGCTACCTCGGTCAGG
>JBJKSL010000235.1:0-6617 GCA_046704145.1 Phycisphaerae bacterium | reverse complement strand
GGCTCGCCGTCGCAGTTGGTCGGGCGGCTGAACGATCTGCTGTGTGCCGATTTGCCTTCGGACCGCTTCGTGACGTTGTGCTTCGGAGTGCTGGATCCGGATGCGAAGCGCCTTGATTATGTCAGCGGCGGCCATGGTCCGCAGATACATCTGCAGGCGGCCAGCGGCGAGGCGTGTTCGTTCAACGCCAGCGGTCTGCCGCTCGGCATCATGGCTGGCTTGGAGTTCGAGCCTGCTGAGCCCGTTGTGCTCGCGGCGGGCGACATCTTCGTGATGATCACCGACGGATTTCTGGAATGGTGCGGGCCTGACGACTCGCAGTACGGCGAGCAGAGGCTGGTCGATCTGCTGCGGCGGCATCGCGAGTTGCCTGCGTGCGAACTGATACAGACGATCTATCGCGACGTGCTGCGGTTCTCGCAAGGGACGCCGCAATTGGATGATCTGACCGTGGTGCTGATCAAGCGGAATTCAGATGCAAGCGCGGAACGGCAAGACTGCTAAACCGTCATTCGCGATTCGGCGGCGTCAGTTATCCTCTTCAAGGACCGAGGCTACTTGTTGCCGTCAGTTTGCGTCAACAAGTTGACACGGCCCTAAGAAAGGATCACGCAATCGCGAATAGGATATAGTTCATGGAGGAGGCGTTTATGTCCAATCAACCGGGGTTTTCGAGTGCACGTGTGGATTTTGGCATCATTGCCGCGGACGTCGCGAAGTCTGTTGCGTTCTATAAGGCTCTGGGCTTCAAGGAGGTCGAAGGTTTTGACGTGCCGGCCGCCATGGGAGCCGAGACGGGGCTGACCGACGGCAAGAGCGCGTTTCACGTGCACGTTCTGCAGCTGGGCGACGGCGAGGACGCTACCAACGTCAAGATCATGTCCGTGCCGGGCAGCAATCCGCAGCACGCGGACGGCACTTACCTGCACTCGCGGCTTGGCGTCACATATCTGACGCTTTACGTGGATGATATGGAGGCGGCCGTAGCCCGCGCTCGCGAGGCCGGCACCGCCCCGCTTGCCCAGGGGCCTTGCCAAATGCCCTTTGGCGATAATGTCTGGCTGGCCTGCGTGCGCGATCCGGATGGGATGATCGTCGAGTTGATCGGGCCGAAGCATTGAAACGCAGCGTGGGCTGCTCCCGTAATCCAAGCCGAAGAGAGAGCCCACTGATAACACAGATTGACACAGATCAGCAGAAGACAACGAAGCCCAGCCGGATTACCGACTGGGCTTCGTCATGTTCAAGTGACGCGGTTGGCTTGCGCGTCTTTGATTGTTTTAGCTGGCCGCCCTCAGTTGGGCGTCGGGCTCTGAGTCGGCATGGTCTTGTCGGCCGGAGCCTTGGCGAAGGTCAGGTTCGAATCCTTGACCTGGTAAAGGTTGGCCTGGCCGCTCATGGACTGCACCGATGACTTGGGCACCAGGTAGACCTCGACGCGGCGGTTCTTGGCCTTGCCCGCGGCGGTGGCGTTGCTGGCGATCGGGCGATACTCGCCGTAGCCCATCACGCCCATGCGACCGTAATCGACGCCTTCGTCGTGGAACATCTGCATGACCACGATGGCGCGACCGGCGGACAGGTACCAGTTGTCCTTGAAGCGTGCGAGGGTTTCGGCCTTCTTGATCGGCGTGTTGCAGGTATGGCCGACGACGACCACGTCCAGGTTGGACGCACTGGGCATGTTCACGATCTCCGCGAACTTCTTCATGGCCTCGGCGACGTCACCGCTGGCGGTCATCTGATCGCTACCCAAGGGGAACAGCAGGTCGGCCTTCCAACGCACGGCGCCCTTGGCTTCGTCGTATTCCAGGAGATCAGGATACTGCTTGGCCAGGTCCTTGATGGCGGCGTTCACGTCGGCCGGCAGCGGCGAGGCGTTGATGATGGTGGTCCCGCCGGTCTTGCCGTAGTTCTTCTCGAGGATCTCCTGGGCCTTGGCGAGGCTGGCTCGCAGCGTCTCGGCCTCGGCCTGCAGATTGTTGATCATCGCGTCCTTGGTGCTGACCTGGTCCTTGAGCGACGCGATCTGGGTGTCTTTCTGCTGGTTCTGCAGCTCGGCATTCTGCAGATCGTCGCGGCAGGTGGAGAGTTCCTCCTGCAGCAGACGATGCGACCTTTCTAGTGCCTGATATTTGTCGAGGCTCACACAACCGCTACCCATGACCGCAATCAGTCCGACGACGCTCCACGTCCATTTCCCTTGCATGCTCGGCCTCCTATTCCGAACCCAAACTATATCCATGTGTGCGCTGCACGCATCTTGGCAGGATATGTTCGCGGTGTCGCTCCTGTCGCCTCAGGATTCCCTGCGATGCACCGCGTGGATCGATCGGATTGTATCCGAAATTCGCTCGCGTCAACACGGCCCCACGCGCAGTTTTTTCCCGGAATCTGTGAGATTTCGCCGGGGACCGGGGAGTTTCTGCTCACGCCTCGGGCAGACCGGGCGCGGGCTGGCCTTTCTTGGCTTTGCCCTTCTTTTCCTTTTTGGCCTTGGGTTGCTTGGGTGCCTTCGGGGCCTTGGGGCCGGAGGACTTCATGGTGGTCAGGAAGCCCGCACCCGCGGCCAGCGCCCCCAGGCCGAGCATGCCGCCCAGTCCCATCCAGAAGTTGTCAGCCAGCGTGTTGAGAAAGTCCGGCCAGACGCCCATGCTCATGGCAACGGCGGTTATGGCCAGCAAAGCCAGCGAAATGGCTGCGGCGGCCAGCAATCCGGTGAAGGCCGGGGAGGCTGCCTCGACATAGTGCACCGAAGCCGACCGCGGCCCCACGGGCAGCATGGGCTCCAGCGAAGACTCGGGCAGACCTTCACCGCCCTCCATCTGAGGGGCGGCCGGCTCGATGGCGTCGGCCGTCTGCGTGGGAGCGATGGTCTCGGCCGTGTCGCCCATGTCGATGCCTTCGAGCAGTTCCGCGCCTAGCGAGGTGTCGTCGCTCTCGCGGGTGAGATCCAGCAGGCCCGAGCCACCGACGCTGCCGTCGAGGCCCAGGTGCTCGTCGGCCCCGCTGGTGAGCATGGTCTTGGCCATGGGGTCGGCGGCGATCTCAAGGTCTTCGTCATCGAAGACGCTGATACCGATGTTGGTGATGACGGTGTCATCCTTCTTCATGCCGTCGAGGCGGTCGTTGTCGACCTCGTCGAGGCTGATGGCGTCGGAACCGGCGGCGCGGCTGTCCTCGAGCTTGAGTTCGCCGGTGCCGCTGCCGGACAGGGCGATCTCGCCGCTGCCGGTTTCTTCGAGCTTGAGCTCGCCGGTGCCGGTACTGCTGCCGGAGAGGTCCACGGGGGCATCCGTACCGCTCTTGCTGCCGGACTTGTCGGACTTGGCGGCGGGAGCGGCGGTCGAATCTTCGAGCTTCAGCTCGCCCATGCTGCTGGAGTCGTCTGGCATGAGCGAGATCTCGCCGGAATCCTCGAGGCTGAGCTCGCCGCTGGACGAACTGCCGCTCAGTGCGGAGCCGCTCAAGGATGAGCCGCCCATCTGGGAGGAGTCACCGAGCGAGCCTTGCTCGCCCGTTAGGCGGTCCACATCGTCGACCTTGTAGTTGAGCTTGCCCGCTTCTCGGAATTCGCGAAGTTTGCCGGCTCGCACCAAGCCTTTGAGTTGGTCGTCGTTGCAGCCGAGCTTTGCGAGAGCTTCCTCGAGGTTGTAGTACATCTTGGCCATGACAGATCTCTCTTGTTTGTCAGTGGTCGTCACATCGGGCCGACATCGCTTTCGACGCCGGAGCGACGGCGTTTGCCGTTGGCGATAATCAGTCTACCCGCAATTATCCTGCAATGCACTCGAACGCGTGCCGCCGCCCTACTTTCCGCCTTGTGGCAGGGCCGGCACGAAAGTTTCCGACGCCGGCGACTCCGGCTGGGTCGGAGGCAGATTGACCGCGGCATTGGGGCTCGCGGGCACGCCGGTACCGAGCGTGGCGTTGCTGCGCTGCTGGCGGACCATAATCTGCACCTCGCTCGGCGTGGGCTTGGCAACGTTAAATTCTTCCAGATATCGGTCGAAAATCCAGCTACGGGCGGCCACCAACTGCAGTTGGAGATCGCCGCCGGGGTGCCGAGCCATCTGGTAGCACCAGAGCGTACCGCTGTCCACGTCCAGCATGAACAGGCCATATTCCTTGGCCCCCAACTGGCCGGTAAAGGCGTAGATGCCGCGGGCCCCCACCGTGGGCGCGCCTGTCGTTCCGACCATCTGGGCCTGGGCCATACGAGAGAATGACACGCCGTCCCAGCGGCTGACCAGCGCGGTGGCGATCACGGCCAGAAGCACTGCGATCAGCCACAAAACCGTTTGGCGGCCCTGGGCGGGCACCATGATGACCTGGGCGGTGCGGCTCGGAGAATCGCCGGTCAATGGGGCGAGGGATTGAGCCGCATCGTTGTGTTGGGCTGGTTGGTTCGCCGGCATTTGTGCACCCACACCGGAAGAAAGTCGAAGGCTTGCCGTAAAGCAGCGTGAATCAATAGCTTAGGGCTGACTCGGCGGCATTATACCTTGGATGGGAATAGTTTCAAGGGTTGCGGCAAGCAGAGGTGCGGGATGCGGGGGCAGTGGAGTTGTCGGGACGGTTACCCACGGGTTTCGCTACGGGCTTTGCCCTTCGCTGCACCCGCGGCTTTGGGGTTCTTTTCCACATCCGTGGCTTTTGGCGGGTCGACGCTCCCTCGCTACCCACGGGTTTCGCTACGGGCTTTGCCCTTCGCTGCACCCGTGGCTTTTGGGTTCTTTTCCGCATCCGCGGCTTTTGGCGGGTCGACGCTCCCTCGCTACCCACGGGTTTCGCTACGGGCTTTGCCCTTCGCTGCACCCGTGGCTTTTGGCGGACCGCAGTTAAGCGGAGAAAAGGATGCGAAGCCGCAAGCGGCTTTGGGGCGACTTTCGCGCACACGTGAGCGCGGTACAATCGGATCATGGCTGAGCAGTCGGTATCCGAGACAGAGGCGATGGAACGTAAGCTGGCGGCCACCCCGCTGGCCAAGATACGGCGAGGATTGGCTGACCCCTGGCGCGGGCAGCCGCTATGCCGATACGCGCGATCCCGGCCGGTTCCGCAACTGGCAGGCTGAACAGGCTCTTGTCGGGCGATGGCTGCGGAGTTGTCCGGCGGGGTCGCGGGTGCTGGATCTTCCTTGCGGCACCGGGCGGTTCAGCGGACTGGTCGCGGAATGCGGTCATCGGCTGATCCGGGCGGACCTGTCCTTGGAGATGGTCGTCCAAGCGCGGCAACTCGGGCCCAACCATCACGTCCTCGGGGACATGTGTTGCGACTTGGCTGTGCCACCGTTCTCGGCGGGCAGCATGGACGCTGTGCTGGTGTGGCGGCTGTTTCACCACTTGCGTTCGCCGGCCGACCGGCAGATGGTTCTGGATCGTGCCCGGCAACTATCGCGCGGGCTGGTCATCATTTCCTTCTACAACCGCGAGAACCTTACCTACTGGTGTCGGAAGTTGATCAGAGGAGCCCTGCGCCGGCCGCCCAAGTGCCGCGGTGCGATCTGGACGCGTGAATTGCGAGAGGCCGCCGACCGGGCCGGTCTCGACCTCGTCGAGCTGCGACACTTTCGCCCGGGCATTTCGCTGAATAGTGCTGCTTGCTTTCGGGTACGATGAGAGATGCCGTTCCTCAGGCTGGGAGGATGCGGCGGACCACGTCGACGATGGCGTTCATGTTGCTGAAGAGATACCACATCGGTAGGCCAAGAAGGGTGGCACCTATGACCACGAGGCCTGCTCCGGTGGGCGAGGGCAGCATGGATTCTCGCCGCAGTTCGTCAGAGAGGGCTTCGATCAACTGACGCCGTGCCTGAGTCTGGGCAGAGCAAACGGCAGGATGAAAGCGGATGGTCATGTTCCGCAGCCAAGGCAGGCCACTGAAGCTGATGGCGAGGTTGGCCGGCTTGATCATCGCTTGCGGCTCGCTGGAAGTTGGCGCGGTGTACTCAATCTGCCAACCGAGGCGCGAACAGGCCCGGCGCAGAGTGCGGCGGCATTCCTGCGTGCTGATGTTGTAGAGCACCCAGCCCTGATCGCGTTTCGGCAACAGCGTGAAGAAGAGTAGACCGAAGGCAACCAGCAGGACAGTGGCAAGGGTGAATCGGCCGGTGGCCAAGAGGGAAACCAGCGGCCAACAGATCACCGGGACGAATGCGATGGCCAGGAGGGTGAAATCCGAACGTTCGCTGACCAGGCATGGTCTGGCCTGACTGCTAACCAAGCCCAAGCCCAGGAAGTAGACTGCGATCGGTCCGATCGTCAGGACAACTTCGAGAACCAGAATGACTTGGTCGGCAGAGTTCATACGCATCCGCGTCCTTGCCTACGTGGCGGCTTGTGAACCGCATCACCGTCCACGCTCCCGGCACCACGCCATACGGAGGGTCGTCTGCTTGGCCGGCACCGCTGTCCCATTGTACCCGCCGGATGGTAGCCGTCGCAATTGGAAATTCCACCGATGCCTGTCCGGATATTGCCGTGTGCGGGAGCGTGTGCGTACGTCTCTTACGGACAGTGTCTGATACCGATTACGTTTTGAATACGCACTCCGGGCGGCAGCCAAGGCACCTCTCGACAATCACTTGCGCGCCGACCGCCGCGCACAATAATACC
>JBJKSL010000234.1:0-3739 GCA_046704145.1 Phycisphaerae bacterium | reverse complement strand
GACCTGCGTGCTGGCCATCCCGGCCGATGCCGGAGTTGGACCTTGGGTCCTCGTCATAAACACGTGCGCGACGGCCACGCTGGCCGGCGGATTCACCGTGGGGGGGTACTGCTCCGCCTGGGCGGTTTGCGATGAACACATCGGCCGGGTGCAGGTCGGCAACATCGACAATGCCACGGCGTGCAGCGGCGGATATGCCGACTATACGGCCCTGACAACCACCATGAATATCGGCGTTGCCTGCCCGATCACGGTGACCAATGGTCAACCTTACAGTGGCGATCAGTGCGGCATTTGGCTGGATTGGAACCACGATTTGGATTTCGACGACGCCGAGGAAGCTATTGTTGTGACCGGGTCGCCCGGCCAGGGGACTTACACCGCTATCGTCACGCCGCCGGCCCAGGCAACGCTCGGCTCGACCCGCATGCGTGTTCGCATTCTTTACCTCGGCACTGTCGATCCTTGCGGTTTGAAGACTTACGGCGAGACTGAAGACTATACCGTCAACGTGGCCCCAGCCCCACCGGCGGCACCGACCAACTGCCAAGCCAGCCCCGCTGCAATCTGCATGGGGCTGTCATCGACCCTGTCCGCTATGTCCGGCGCGGGTGGCGACACGGTCGCGTGGTTCACCGATAGCTGTGGCGGAACGCCCCTCCCCGATGGTCCTTCGCCGGTGGTCAGCCCGGCCAGCACCACGACCTATTATGCTCGGACCTTGAACACGAGCACCGGCGCGGTGAGCCTCACCTGTGCGAACGCTTGCGTCACCGTCATGCCACCGGTTCCAGCCGACTTCAACGGCGATTGTCACGTGGATGAGCTTGACTTCCTGGAGTTCAGTGCATGTGCTGCCGGTCCAAATGTGCCCATCTCGCCCGGCTGTGCCGCCAAGGACCTTGATGGCGACACGGATATCGATTGCGTAGACTTCGGCCGATTCCAACGGTGCTGGACCGGCCCCAGCTTGATGGTGTATCCAAATTGCGTGGAATGAAGCAGATTGGCTCCGCGGTCGCGCAAGTTCCATAAACTCAGCCGGGCACGAGAGCGACGCCTAGACTTCAACTATGAGCGCGGTTGTGTTGCCCGCACCCCGATTCGTGCCGCGTTCGCGGCGTTGCGGGCGATAGATCGCGGGCGACGGTTGACTCCGTCAGTTGCGCTTGGTTGCCGGTGGAGTCAGTCGCTTGGGCGTATCCGCGAATGGGGCCTACGTTACGCGATCTGGAATATGGAATGAGCCGTCCGCGAATAAAGGTTATGCTGCGCGGGATGATCGGACGCAGATTCAGCCTCGGCCGCGCCTGTCGTCTTCCAGGGCCTGGGCTTCCTGCAGTTCCATGGTGAGATCCTGGACGCCGGGCATTTGCCACATCGCCTCCCGAAGACACAGGACCCAGCCGTTGACATATTCCCGATGCGAGGCGTGCTCCAACACTACCGCAAGCGGCATCTGACACGCCCGCAGGACGGAAAAATCCGCTCCGAAGACAATTCCAATCAGGAAGTCGAACGGACGCTTGTCCAAGTTGCGGCACACGCCGAGCATCACGCTGCCGCTCTTCGGACCGATCCGCCGACCCTTGATTTGGTAGCGATTGCCGCTCTCATCTACCGCGTCATAGCCGGCCTTGGAGTTGGCCATCAGCTCCAAGCCCAGAGCCTTGGCCGCCAAGTGCTCGCTATAGTCGGCAACGGGGTTGTTTGCCGTGCGCACGACCCTTCGCTCCTGCAATTCCGTCATGATCCGCCCGTACATGCTCAGCAGTTCGCAAGTGCGCCAGGTCTTCAGGTCCTGGGGGTCACACGCTGGCAGTGAGTTCTCCATCTACGCCAGCGTACTTTGATATGCGACATCTAGCAATTGGCACGGGCAGAGAAGTCATCAGCTGCGGAAAGGCTGGGGAGTCATTGATCCCGCGTGCACTTGTGATAGTGGGCATCGGCAAGCACGCCCCAGAAGCCCAAGTCGTGACGGAAGCTGAGGCTCAGTTGTTCCGTGTAGGGAGCTCCGTAATACGATCCCTCGCTGGAGGGGTCTTGCGGTGGCCACCCCGGAAACTGCAGTAGCGGCGGAGACGTTGGGTAAGGACCCAATGTCTGAGCACTGAGGGCTATCTGCGGCTGGCGGCACACAAGCCATGATGGCGTCCCATGTGGGCTCGGTGAACTTGTACATCCGCTGGAGTTGGTTGGAGATATAGTCAAATCCTGTGGATCGGCCGTGATCAGGCGGCGTTCTTTTTCTCACCGTCCACGAACTGAATTCCTTTGATGACCTCCGGCAGAAGCGAGGAGCCATTGAGGGCTCGCCAGTGCTGCTAGGCTGACTGAGTTAGCTTGAAGGTCATGGTCAGCGTCGCCATTCGCGATCCACAACCTTTGGTCTTGTTGGTCCGCAGCCGCACCGTGGCGAACGTCGACTCAATCGGATTCGTCGTCCGGATGTGCATCCAGTGCTCGGCCGGGAAGTCGTAGAACGTCAGCAGAACGTCGCGATCCTTGGCCAGGCATTCGGCGGCCTTGGGATACTTCGCCTGCCAGGTGGCGATGAACAGATCGAACGCCTTTTCCGCTTCGGCCTTGGTCGCGGCCATCCAGATGTCGTGCAGCATGCTCTTGGCCTTGGCCTGCCGACCCTTGTGGATGTCGTTGAGCACGTTGGCGGTCTTATGCACCCAGCAGCGCTGCTCACGCGTCTCGCCGAACACCTTCTGCAACGCCGCCCAGAAGCCCAGTGCACCATCGCCCACCGCCAGCTTCGGCGCCTCTGTCAGACCGCGCGACTTCAGGTCCAGCATCAGCGTCATCCACGATTGTTCGCTCTCGCGGACGCCGTCGTAGACCGCGACCAGCTCCTTCTTGCCCTCAGGCGTCGCGCCCATAATCACCAGAATACATTGGCGATTCGCCTTCTCCGCACTATCGCCGCCCAGGCGAACGTTGAAGTGCACGCCATCCGCCCAGAAGTACACATACTGCTTGCCCGCCAGCGACCGCTTGCTCCATGCCTCGTACTCCTGCTGCCACTCTTCCTTGAGCCGCACCACCGTCGAGGCACTCAAGCCCGGTGCCTCCGGCCCCAGCAAGGCCGTCAACGCCTCGCTGAACTCACCCGTGCTGATGCCCTTGAGGTACAGCCACGGGATCAGTTCCTCAATGCTCTTCGTCCGCCGCAGGTAAGGCGGCAGGATCTCGCTGGTGAAGCGTATCCGCTGCCCGTGCTCGTCAAGCCGCTTGTCGTTCACTCTCGGCTGACGCACCTTCACCGGCCCGATCCCCGTCTGAATCTCCCGCTCGTCCTTGTGGCCGTTGCGGACCACCAATCGCTGACCAGCCTGGTCCCGAAGGTCCGCATGCCGCGCGATGTACGCGGCCACCTCCGCCTCAACCGCGTCGGCCAACAACTTCTGAGCTCCCGCCCGAAGCACCTCCGTCAAAGCGTCCCGAACCGCACCCGCTGGAAACTGAATCGCATCCGTCGTAATCTCTTGCATGGCGTAGCCTACACCTGACGACAGATCTATGTCTTGCGGCAATCTGCAGAGAGGCGGTGATCCTTGGATACTGTGAAGATGGTCTACGCTGGCCAGACGGAGGGCAAAGGCCGCAAGTTGCTCCGTGATTGAGGTGATGCGTGTTTACGACAAGTCACAAACCGCCCAGGAGATCTTTGATCGCCTTAGCGAGGTCGAGAATCGCCGACTCGCCATCACCCTGAAACGAAGAGCCG
>JBJKSL010000233.1:0-7027 GCA_046704145.1 Phycisphaerae bacterium | reverse complement strand
CGACAACAGCGATACAGGAAACCCGGCGGCCGTCGGATCGACGTGCGAGCCCAGGGTTCGACCCAGCCCACCCTTGCGGCCGGTGCGTTTTCCCTTCTTGCCAGACGAACTCGCCGCGGCCGCCCCGCCCTGTGCCGGGAGTTCAAGCCCCGCCTGGTCGCCGTTCCCAGCGACGGCCCCGGCGTTCGTAACTGGATCGCTGCCCTCTTCCATGACCCATACTCTACCCGCTAACCCGGCCGGGCTCCACTGCGACCAAATGCGGTATGCCGTAGCGCGTGTAGCAAGAAAAAGTAGCACAGCCGCCCTCGGCTGTGTTTCCAATGTGGCCCAGCCGTCCCCGGCTGTAAGTACGGCCCTGCTTTCCTCGCTCTAGTGGTTCCGGTATCCTGTCCCCGTTGGCGCAGCGAGGGGCACGCACTCTCCCCGGATCGGCAGGGGTAAAGCCGCAGTGCCCTTCTTGGATATCGAACTTCCAGAGAAACAAGGAGCAGACGGCCCATGACCGAGTTCTTCCCCGGTATCGACAAAATCAAGTACGAAGGCCCCAAGTCCAAGAACCCGCTGGCCTTCAAACACTACAACGCCAGCGAGAAGGTCGGAAACAAGACCATGCGCGACCACCTGCGCTTCGCCGTCTGCTACTGGCACACCTTCAAGGGCCTCGGCGGCGATCCCTTCGGTCCCGGGACCATCATCCGCGAGTACAACAAGTCATCCGACGCCATGACCGTGGCCGAGATGACCATGCGCGCCGCCTTCGAGTTCTTCGCCAAGCTTGGCGTAGGCTTCTGGTGCTTCCACGACCGTGATATCGCCCCCGAAGGCGACGACCTTGCCAAGAGCAACGACCGCCTCGACGAGATTGTTGCTCTCGCCAAGAAACTCCAGAAGCAGACCGGCGTAAAGCTGCTCTGGGGCACGGCCAACCTCTTCTCGCATCGGCGCTACATGGCCGGAGCCGCCACCAACCCCTCGCCCGCGGTCTTCGCCTATGCCGCATCGCAGGTCAAGAAGGCCCTGGAAGTCACCAAGGAACTCGGCGGCGCAGGCTACGTGTTCTGGGGCGGCCGCGAAGGTTATGACACCCTGCTCAACACCAACATGAAGCGCGAGCTCGATCACCTCGCCCGCTTCTTCCACATGGCCATCGAATACAAGCAGAAGATCGGCTTCAAAGGCCCGTTCTACATCGAACCCAAGCCCAAAGAGCCCACCAAGCATCAGTACGACTTCGACGCCGAGGCCTGCTACGCCTTCCTGCAGAAGTACGACCTGCTCGAGCACTTCAAGCTGAACATCGAAGCCAACCACGCCACGCTGGCCGGCCACGAGTTCCAGCACGAGCTCGAGTTCTGCACCGCCAACGACATCCTCGGCTCCATCGACGCCAACCGCGGAGACATGCTGCTCGGTTGGGACACCGACCAGTTCCCCACCGACATCTACGAGTGCACGCGAGCCATGTACACCGTGCTCAAGAGCGGCGGCTTCAAGACCGGCGGCCTCAACTTCGACGCCAAAGTCCGCCGACAGTCCATCGATCCCGTCGACCTCTTCCACGCCCACATCGGTGGCATGGACTCCTTCGCCCGCGGCCTGAAGATCGCCCACAAGATGCTCGCCGACAAGACCTTCGAGAAGATCGTCAAGGACCGCTACAAAGGCTGGGACGGGCCCCTCGGCAAGAAGATCGAACAGGGCAAAGCCACCTTCGAGCAGCTCGAAGCCTACACACTCAAGAACGGCGAGCCCGCCATCCAGTCCGGCCGCCAGGAGATGCTGGAAAACCTGCTGAACGAGTACATCAGCTAAAAGTAGACTACAGCCTTACGCCTGCGGAATAACGCACAGGTCCTGAATGCTGCTCCCCGTGAAGTGCGGTACCACCACGACGGCGGCAGGTTCGGCCGGTTCGCGCGGGTCCCAGGCGATCAGCCGGTCGCGACTGTCGTTCATGGCTACGAACAGATCGTCGGCAACCGAGGCTCTACGGACCGACAGGGCCCCGCTCTCGTATCGACGCACGTAGCCGTCCTCGACCACGATGGCCTGCAGGGCGTTGCCGCGGTCGGCCACGATCAAATGGTCGACCGCACCCGCCTCCAGCACGTCAATGGACTCGACCGGGTTGCCCGTGGGGCCGCGAAGAACGCGTGCTTCGTCAGGATCGCCGATATCCCACGACAGCAGTTGGCCTTCCTCGTTGCCGGCGTAGAGCGTACTGCCAGAAGCACACAGGGCCGTTATGTTGACTCTGCTTCCGGTATAAGCCGTAGGTTTGCCCACGGCCTCACCATCCTGCGGCTGTGCCCAGATGTCATCATTGACGGCCAGCCACAGCCGCCCCTCCGCCAGCCGCACACAGCGCACAGCCTCGGCACCGATGGTAATCTCGGGAAACAGTCGCTCCACCGGCGGATTGAACATCCGCCGCCGCCAACTCAACAGCCCCAACTCCGAATGCGTGGCAAAGACGCGATCCGCCGACATCGCGCATGCGTTCACCCCGCCGCGAATCTCCCTGATCGGATCGAGTTCAGTCACGAACAGACTGTCCAGCACCTCACCGGTGTGCAGATCCAGCAGATGCACGCCCAGCCGTGCCCCCACCATGAGCAAGCCCGCATCCAGCGAACGTTCATCCACCGACGCCGACCGCAACGGCCCCAGCACACCCGGCATGGTCAGTCGTCGCACCGGCTGCTGCAGATTCGCGGGCTCAAACAGCAGCACGTCCTGCCCTGAGACGGCCGCGATCTGCCATGCCCTGCGCTTCGGCGGCGACAACTGCCACAGTGCCGAGTACATCTCAGCCCGCTCCGCTGAGCTGAAGTTCCTCAGCAGATCGGCGATGGACACATCCTTGTGATCCTCTGCCACCTTCTGCAGATGCTCGAGCACGTCCGACAGGTGGCCCAACCGTTCCCGCTGAGCGCTGGCCAAGGCCTGCTGTATCTGCGTTCGCACGGCAACCTGCCGCTTGCGCGAATCCAGTTGCTCCTGCTGCCGACAGTGCTCCCGATATGCGGGCGAGTCGAACAGCACGCCAAGCGGCTCCACAATGTTCAACCCGCCGGACAGGCAGATGCCCCCAAGCCGTTCCTCAATCAGCTTTCGCACTTCGCGCGGGTCCAACCGTCCCAGCAGTTCCGACACCGCGTGCCCAGCCGCCAAATCCGCGATGGCCCGCCGCAATTCCCATTGCAGCTTGCGCTGCAGATCAGACCTTCGCAGCACTTCGATGGAACCCATGATCGTCCGCCGAAATGCGGCAATCTCAGCCGGCTCCTCGATCACACGCAGGTTGAAATCGATCCGCCCGTTGCACACGTAACCGTCAGACGACTGCAGATCGACCGCCTCCACACTGCACGCAATCGGACGATTGCGGACAAACAGCAGTTCCTGCGTATCCTCGTCATCGTATCGCCCGCCGGCGCCGACCAGCAGCGGATCCTGCCCACCACGCGTGCCCATCAGCGTCCAGCCGACCGGCACGAGAATCGATCGATGCATCCAACTGAACAACCGCCCTGCCGGCACCAGCCACGCCAACACATCCGGCGAGGCGTCCGACAACAGCCCAAGTTCGAACTTCTCCTTGATCATCGATGCACCCCGGATTCGCCTCCGATACGCAGATGCGTACTATTCTCCTGTCTGCTCAAAACGACTGAACCGCACGAGATCAGCCTTGTTCACCGACGGCTGCGACTCGCCGATCACCTTCAGTACGTCGGCCATGCCGATCGGCCGCGACTCACCGCCCCCCACCGCCTCCATGAACGGCAAGGCTGCCGCACGATCCGCAATACTCTTGATGTCCGCCCCGCTGTATCCATCCAGCGTGTCACATAAACGGCCCAAATCCACGTCGTCAGCCACAGGCCGATTCTCGATCAGGTACATCTCCAACAGCCGATACCGCGCCGGCCCATCCGGCAGCGGAATATGAATACGCGAATCAAATCGCCCCGGCCGCAGCATGGCCTCGTCGAGCAGCCATGGACGATTTGTCGCACCAATGAATAGTAGGCATCGCTCGGCCTTGCGATCGAAACCCTCCAACTCCTGCAGAATCTGGGGTACTACCCGCTGCATAACAGAGGACGTGTCCGATTGACGACGCGGCACGAGCGCTTCGATCTCGTCAATGAAGATGATGGCTCGCGGCTCAGACTTGGCCGCTCCGAAAAGTCGGGCGATGTTCTGCTCGGCTTCCCCCACCCACTTGCTCAGCACGCTTGCGGCACTGATGGAAAAGAACGTCGAGTCGATCTCATGGGCAATGGCCTTGGCCAACATGGTCTTGCCCGTACCCGGCGGCCCGTAAAACAATATCCCCCCGCCACTGCTGATGCCGTACTTTTGGGCCAGTTCCGGATGCCGGAACGGGTAGATCATCTTAAGACGAATCTCTTCCTTGACTTCCTCCAGGCCGGCGATGTCGTCAAAGCCTATGCTCGGCTTGTCGCGCACGATCCAGTCAGCCGCATTCGCCCCGCCCTCCGCCTCGCTGGCCTTGGCCCGCATCGCCGACCGTCGTCCGCCGGGCACCTGCTGGCAATCGCGAGCCATCTCGATCAACTCGCGAGCGTACGCCTCCTGTTGCTCGCGTACATCCAGGTCTTGCGCGTTCTCTGCCATACCCAACATGCACTCGGCCGCCTGAATCAGATACGGCTTGGCCTCGGCATACTGCCCGTCTCGATACGCAGCAATGCCCTTGTTCTTGAGTCGATCAAAAGTGGCAAAACTAGCCGGCATGGTATCAGGAGGTTCCGCTTCATCCCTCCGCCTTCATCCTTCCGCCTTTTATTTTGTCTTCTCCCCCCGCCCTTTCAACTGCTCCAGTTCCGCCCGTAGATTGGCAAGCTTCTGCACCTCGCGTGCCTGTTCAGCCTCGCCCTCTGCAGTAATCAATCGATCGATCTCCTCATCGGACACGCTTTCCGAGGTGGTCGACGCCTGCACGTCCTGCTGCGCAATGTCCTCGATCGAGTCGAGGAACATATTCATTCGCTCTTCCATGGTCTGCGACTGCATCATGGCCTTCTCCCAGTCCGCCTGTGTCTTGACCAGGTCTGTCTCGCCGAACAGCTTCCCGATCTCCGACGCCATCAACCCCATAGCCCGCGTGAAATCGGCACTGGCTTCCGCCTGCCGCTTGATCAGTAGAGCATTCTTGACGCTTAGTAATTGCCGCTCCAGCACCTTGCGAATAACCATCGTTTTCTTGAGCGACGCGCGGATGAACTGGTACTGCTTGTTGTCGCCGATCGACTGGGCATTGCGCGCATTGAGCACAAACTCGTCCGTGAACTTGTTCTGCTCACGAATGGCCCTCTCGATCCGCCGAATACCCTGGCGGATCTTCATCTCCCGCTCGATGCGACGCTCTTCGCTGGTCTTGAATAGGCCCATTGTCTACTCTTTTCACCCCTCCGCCGTAACGCTCTGCTGCTCGCGCACTCGCCGATCCGCTTCGTCGAATCCTTCGGCCTGATCGCGGATCAAACCGGTGTCCATCTTGTCCCAGATATCGAGCACCGTCTTGCCCGCCTCGCTCAGGCCGGCCATGCCCTGGTCGACCTCCGCCCCCAACGACAGCACTTCATCAAGCCGCTGCTGATACATCTCCACCGTGATTGCATCCGACTCGATCATCCGCCCCAGCCGCAGCATATCCTTCTCACTCACCATGCCCAGCTTGCTGCCGTACGCCTTGCCGCGGTCGAGATTCTCACGAATCATCCGCATGCGAGAGACCGTCATGCTCTCTTTGCTGCGGATATTCAACTGCCGTGCGAGCATCAACTGCTCGGACGTCTTCACCTCGAACTCCTGGGCGAGCACGCGACGTACTTCCGGCGTGCGTTCTTTCGCCCCCCGGTCGAACAGGCCCTGCTTGTCCGTAGCGATCTTCTCGATCTTCTTCAGCAGCTGTGAACGATCCTTCTCCAACAGCAACTCCTGCCGCCTCAACTGCTGACGCGTCATCTTGGACAGTGCGGTCTCCTTGCGAATCATCCAGTCAAGCAAAGCCATGCGACCCCGCCTTCCCTTGCGTAGCTCAGTCCGAAATCCACAATCGCAAACCCGAACCCGTCACCCCGTCATCCTTCCGCCTTCATCCTTCCGCCTTCATCCTTCATTCTCTCCTCGCCTTCCACCTCCGCGGTCTGCCGCACGGGTTCCGTTGCCTCCGCCTGCGATGTCGGTCCTTCCAGTTCCTGCAATATCGCCATCTCTTCGTTCGAGAACCCCGCCTCGCGAGCGGCTCCGCCCAGCGACGACGCCAACTCTGCCTCCGCCCCCAACTGCTCCAACAGTTCCTCCGCACGCACCGCATCCTGGGTGAGCTCTTCCGAGTTCGGCAGCTTGGCCGTCTGCCCCTGCTGAATGAGCGTGAGGTTGTGTATGTGCGTGCTGATAACTTCCATCTGCTGACCGACCATTCGCGCCGCCCCCTGCATACGCTCCATGTCGTCGCGAAGCTGCTTGATCTGTGTGGCCACTCGCCGCTTGATGGTCGGCGACCCGCTCTCTTTGCCCTGCTTCATGAGGTCGGTCTCTCTGCGTTCCAGCCGGCTCACATCTTCGTAGAGCCGATCCCGCCGTGTAGCCAGTCGTGCTCGCCGCTCGGTCAGCGCGTTGATCTTCCGCGTCTCCTCGCCCTGCCCGCTGAATAGCTGCCGTATCCACTCGACCATCGACATATTCCAGTCCTCCATGGCAGGAGGAGCACCGAGATACAGAAGAACGTCGTCATCCTGCCAACTGACGCGAAGCTCGCGGTCAGTGCCGACCATGCTCTCGAACACGCGGCCGACCAGCGTCTGCGACAAACCCAGCCGTCGCGCAATGGAAGAAGCGCTAAGCCCCCCGGTAAGCAAATCCGCCCGGCGAGCGTTCACCTCCTGCCGAACGCGCTCCACCTTCTGCGTTGCCGCCTCCGGATCGAACAAACGAGCATCCGCCGGCCGAGCACTTGGGCTGGCGCACGTAGTTGTCCAGCCTCCGT
>JBJKSL010000232.1:0-3135 GCA_046704145.1 Phycisphaerae bacterium | reverse complement strand
AATACGCCCTGTGCGGCGTGCCCGAGGCCGGCGCCGGTCTGCCCGACGGGCGCACGCCGTTCGTGGATCAGACCGATCCCGACAACACGCGCAGCGTCTACAGCATCATCATTGGCGGCCGAAACTTTGGCTGCGGCTCGTCGCGCGAGCATGCTCCGCTGGCCCTGGCCGAGGCCGGCGTCAAGGCGGTGGTGGCTGAGTTCTACGCCCGCATCATCTACCGTAACAGCGTCAACGGCGGCTACGTCATCCCTTTCGAGACGGCCCAGCGGCTGGTCGACAAGTTCCGCACCGGCGACGAAGTCGAGATCGACATCAACGCCGGGACCATCACCAACAAACGCTCCGGCGAAAGCTTCAAGCTCCAACCGCTGGGCGACGTGGCCCCCATCATCGAAGCCGGCGGCGTGTTCGACTACGCCAAGAAAAGCGGCATGCTGTAGGAAGAGAATGTTGAATGCAGAATGCTGAATGCAGAATGTAAATGCGAAGAGGAGCGGCGTCCGACCTCGGCATTGCGTTCTGTACCTACGGGTGGCGCCCACACCTTCAATTCATAAGTGAGCTGATCACTCGGGGCACTATTTGCATATGGTAATTCAGCAGTAAGGTCAGCGTGGCAAGTATTGCCATGATCTGTGTGGCCACGACGGTACTCGTCGGCCAGTCAAAGCGAAGGTAGTACTTGCATGCTGCCCGCAACCGTATGGAGCCGTTGAGGATCCCTGCTGCCAGGCAAACCATACCCATGATGAAGAAGACGTCTGTACTTGGATAGAGGCCGAATGCTGCGATTGGGTTATCCATATAGGGACCCGCACGCGGTGCCAGGACTGCGTACAGAAAGACGAATACGGCGAACGAAAGCGGGTCAAAGCTGTAGATGACGCAACGCAGCAGGTGTACGTGCCGGATCTTTGCTCGGCGCATGGAGAACTGGAAGACCAGCATGGCCAGCAGGGTCAACCATGCCCACAGCAGCATGGGGACGACAATCAGCGGCAAACCAACATAGTAAAAGGAACGGCGGGCTTGACCGGCAAACGCGAAGAAGTCCTTCCAGCCGGCTCTTTGCTTGGTCCAGAAGGTGAGTTGCTGTTGGATCAAGGCCTTGGACCTTGCAAATTGGGCATCAGTGAGACCAGCGGCTGAATCCAGCAGCCTTTTCTGCTGCTGCAGTGTTTGTGCGATCATGACCGCGTTGTAGGCGTTCTGGTTACGCACGCCGAACCACGCATATGCGTAGATGAGCCCCCACGAAACGGGCATGAGCACGAACACCCCGACCAGCCAGTACAGCAAGAGGCGCGCAGGCTTGCCCTGCTGGCGGGGGTGCAGTGATGACCAGAACTTCTTCGGTCGCCACGAGCCGACTGCCGTACGCAGATAGCTGCGGATGTTGGTTTCCGGGTGATGCTCGAAAAGATACGGATGCTTTCCGAGCCGCGGGTCCAGCACCTCGGTCCAGGTGAACGTGTATCCGCACTCCGGGCAGCGTGGCGTGGTCAGTCCGCGGAGGTTGTACTCGCACAGCGGGCAGAACGCCTCCTCGATACGGCTTGCCCAGTCCGGCGCGGCAGAGTGATCAACGACGGCGTTATCTGCGTCTGTCATACATGCGTCTCCAGGCACGGCAGTATAACAGACGATCAAGCGAGGCCGATATTAGGCATGTGGGGTCAGCTGCTAACGCCGTTCTCTGGCTGCGGGGTTTGGCAGCGCCAGCAGATCTCGAAATTGCCGGGCACGCTTTGGCCGCAACTCGGGCAGGTCCAGGGCGTTGAGGATTTCTCGCCGTTCTTGAAGATGACGCGCAGAGCGTCGAAATAGTAGTCGCGGCGGACCGTCAGCGAGGGAGACCGCAGGGCCGCGGCGGGTTCTTCATGCCCGTCGACCGGCGGGCATGGTATGCCATCTCCGCGCAGTTGCTCCCGAATGAGGTGCTTCTCAAGATCATTGCAGACCACATCGAGAACTGGCCAGGGGCCATCCGGGATGTACTCCTCCAGGTCGAAAGGCTCGTCGCACTCCGGGCATCGATCGGCCGTGGCACCGGTCAGCGAGGCATCGCATTCATAACAGGTCAGGCCCATCTCGGGGACCGGCCGAGTGGTCGGCGCGATCTCCGGTGGTCGCAACGGCATGTACGGGTTCACGATGGCGTCCATGTCGAACCGCAGGCCGCACTCCGGACAGCGATGCTCGGGGACGCCCGTAAGGTCGTAACCACACTGCACGCACGTAAGCTGCAGCCATGCCGGGATGGGAAGTTGCTTGTAAACGTCGAGACGATCTAAGCTCATTCCCGTACCCGTTCGGAAGGCGCTTGGCTTGGCTCTGGCAGTTCGCCCGAGTCAGAAATTCTGGCTGACAGCTAATAGCTGAGAGCTGACAGCTTCTTCTTCAATTCTCCGACACTTTGCCGTTGCCGAGCTTGCTGCGGATGTATTCCGCTCGGGCGATGCTGCGCTGTTCGCCGTCGAGCTTGCAGCCCTGACGTTTCTGCAGGTGCGCCGACTGGGTGGCCAGGAACATCTCGCTGATAGCGTCGAGATCGATGTCCTTGATGCGGTCGAGGATCACGCCCATGCGCAGATGCGAGAGCAGGAACAAAGCCTCTTCGCCGCTGATGGCCCGGGCGTTGCGGAGCGTGCCCAAGGCTCGCCAGATCTTGTCATCCAGCGCGGCGGACTTGCTCTTGGTCAGTACGCGGCGGGCTTCCTGCTCGTAGCGCACGACAGAGGGGATTACCTCCGAGCGGAACCCGGTGAGTATCTCTTCCTCGCTGTAGCCCAGGGTCACCTGGTTGGAGATCTGGAAGAAATCGCCCAGCGCGTCAGTGCCTTCGCCGTGCAGGCCGCGGACAGCCAAGTGCATTTCCTTGGCAGCCCGGAAGACCTTCTCAATCTCGTTGGTCAGCTTGAGGGCCGGCAAGTGCAGCATTACCGACACCCGCAGCCCGGTGCCCACGTTGGTGGGGCAGGCGGTCAGATAGCCGTACTGCTTGTGGAAGGCGAACTGCACGAGTTGTTCGAGGCCGGAATCGACGCGGGCGGTCTCGTTCCAGGCGTCGTCCAGATTCAGCCCGCGCCGCATGACCTGTATGCGGAGGTGGTCCTCCTCGTTGATCATCAG
>JBJKSL010000231.1:0-9960 GCA_046704145.1 Phycisphaerae bacterium | reverse complement strand
GGGCTCGGCAACGTCGTGCTTAAGATGCTCGATCAACAACTGCTGGTTGTGGTCCTCGGATGAGGGCTTGCCGGATTTGCCGGCAGCCGCTTCCGCTCGCTTCTTGGCCTCGGGGCACGCACGCAGGATGGCTCCGGGTTCGCGGCTGTGATACATGACCTGGCCATCGACCAAGCGCGATTGCGTATGCCCCTGCGACCGCCAGCGCTCCAGGTCTGCCGCGGTGACGTCGGGGATGGATCGCTTGAGTCGGGCGAGGATCTGGTCCGCGCTCTGCGTGTATTCCGTGCGCAGGCGGCGGATGATCTCGCGCGTTTCCGCCCGCGCGGCCTGAGCCGCCGCGTCGCCGCTGTGAGCTTCCGCGTCCAGCAGGGCTTCGGCCTCTTTGAATGAGCCCGCCTGGATCAGGTTGCGAGCCTTGACCACTACGGGGTCCGTGGAAGTCCAGGCCAGACTTGCCCCTGTGGGCAGAGCATCTGCGGCCCAGGCGATCATCGCGAATCCCGACAAGACCGAAGCGACGATAGCAAGCTTGAACATGATTGATCCCTTTCCGATTTATACCCATCCGGGTATTATTATGCGCGGCGGTCGACGCGCAACTTACGATCCACAGGTGCCTTGGACGCCGCCCGGAGCGCGTATTCAAAACGTAATCGGTATCACATGGGCGTGAACAACTGGAAGATAATCGCCGCCCGGCTATTTGCCAAATTCGGGCGGGCAGGGCAAACTGCTGACCATGCTCGACCACCTGCCCACTCCCGAACCGGATGTCGAACGCCTCAAGGCTGTCCTGCGTTGTGGCCGACCCGACCGTGTGCCGCTGTTTGAGTTGGCCATGGCCGACGAGGTGCTGGCAGAAGTCAACGGCCGACCGCTGGCGCCGCTGCCCGCCTCGCAGACGGTGGAGGCACTGCACGACTGGGCACGCGACCGGGTGAACATCTGGCATCGGCTGGGCTACGACTACTACCGCGTGCGTGCGGAGATCCCATTCGTTCGGCAGTTGCACGCCGCCGCCGACACCGCCGGTGACGCCGACCGCCACTGGTCCGAGGAAGGTACGGGCGTGGTTCGGACTCGCGAGGATTTCGAGCGCTACGCCTGGCCCGAGCGGAAGGACATCGGCTTCGAGCAGTCCGAGGCGACCATCGCCTGTCTGCCGCCGGGTATGCAGGCCATTGGCTTCTCCGGCGGTGTGCTGGAGTGGGCCAGCGCGATCATGGGCCTGCAGGGAATCATGTTCGCCCTGCATGACGATCCGGACTTGGTCCGCGATGTGGTCGACCGCGTCGGCCAGACCATCTTCGATGCGTTCAAGGTCTTTTGCAGTGTGCCCGAGATCTTCGCCATCTGGCTGGGCGATGACATGGGTTTCAAGACCAGCACGCTCATCGCCCCCGACCATCTGCGGCAGTACGTCCTTCCCTGGCACCGCCGATATGCCGAACTCGCGCATAAGTCTGGTCGCTTCTTCCTGCTGCACAGCTGCGGCAACCTCGAAAGCATCATGCCCGACCTGATCGATAACGTGGGCATCGATGCACGCCACAGTTTCGAGGATGTGATCGTGCCCGTGGAGCAATTCCACGCACGCTGGGGGGCGGCTTCTGACGGCAAGCAGGCTTCGCGGCGTATTGCTGTGCTAGGCGGCGTCGATGTCGACCTGCTCAGCCGCGGCACGCACGGGCGCATCGTCCAGCGCACTCAGCAGATCCTCGAAGCCTGTGCCCCTGCCGGCGGATACGCTTGCGGCTCGGGCAACTCGATTGCCAATTATGTTCCCGCCGCCAGTTACCTCACTATGGTCGAAACTCTCCATCGCTTCAACGGCAGGCTCTGATACGCATTTACGTAATTCTGTGCGCGGCGAATGACGCATAAGTCTTGTGCGGACAATGCTTGGGTCGCTGCGGCGGGCACGAGTTCTAAGTGCGCTGGGTATGATACGCATTCGCTTCCCCTTGCGAAACGCAAGGGATGGGGCACCCGCTGTCCATATTCGGACACTCACTAGCGCTGCTGCCGACCCATCAAAGCCGTGTTTTGCCTATTGGCTCTGGCCGATGTCGCCGGATACTCATCAGTGGCGGAACGTTTCCGCAGGGACGCACAGCACGAGAGGGCAACAGGAGTCTCGGTCATGCTTGATGCTATTGCGAAGAGCTGGTGGGTTCTGCTCGTTCGCGGGATCGCTGCGGTCGTATTCGGAGTGTTGGCCTTTTTCTGGCCGGCCATAACCCTGGCAGTACTGGTCCTGCTCTTTGGGCTCTATGCCCTGATTGATGGTGCAGCCGCCATCGGCTTCGGATTCGCCAGCCATGGGGAGAATCGCACCTGGTGGGAGATGATCGTCGTCGGGCTGCTTGGTGTGGCCGCCGGCATCATCACCTTCGTGTGGCCCGGCATCACGGCTGTCGCGTTGCTGGTTACCATCGGCGTGTGGGCCATCTTTCGCGGGATCCTGGAGATCGGGGCCGCTTTCAGATTGCGCCGCATGATCGAACATGAATGGTTGCTCGCACTGGCCGGCGTGCTCTCTGTGGTGTTTGGGGTGCTGATTCTCGCGCGTCCTTTAGTCGGAGCGCTGGCCATTATATGGCTGATTGCCTTCTGGGCGGTGTTCTTCGGGGTGGTGTCTATCGCACTATCTGTGCGGCTCCACGGCGTAAAGACGCGTCTGGAAAGGCCATCGGTGCCTGGCCAACTCGCCATGTGACTGACAGTGGCTGTGCGAGCGGTTTGGTGTTTACAGTTCGCTCGCACCAGGGTAGCCCTTGTGTTAGACTGTCGCTCTTCGTGAAGGCCGCGTAGATCATTCCGGCTAGGGTCAGGGAGATCCCCCGAAGATGCGACATGTGCTCCGCGCAAGCGTTTTGCTGATCCCGTTGCTGTCCGGCTGCATTCTCGGCAACCGCCCGCAGTTCGTCCGCGGCGGCTCGGACCTGCGGGAGGTCACGTTTTTCCTCGACGGAGCCGGTAACCTGGGCTTTGGCAAGGAAACCGTCCCGCTCGGCCTGGAGGACGGCGGATACCAGGGCCAGATCGAGCATTACATCTGGACCACGTATCTCGGCCCGGTCATGGACCAGGTCAGCTACTCGCACAATCGCCGTGAAGGCCGCCAACTGGCCGACCGCATCCGCCGGCATCTGAACAAGTACCCCGGCTCCAAGGTGAACATCATCGCCTTGAGTGCCGGCACTGGTGTCGCGGCGTTCGCGCTGGAGAGTCTGCCTCCGCAGTTCCAGGTGGACAACGTCATCATGCTCAGCTCCAGCCTGTCCGCTGAGTACAACCTCGGCCGTGCCCTGCGACGCGTGCGCGGTGGCATGTACTTCTTCTGGTCGACGGGCGATCCGATTCTGCGAGGGATGGTGCCGCTCATGGGGACGGTCGATCGCGAGAATACCTCCGAGGTCGCCGGCGTGATTGGGGCGCGTCTGCCCTCCGGTGCCAGCCGCGAAACACGAGACCTTTATGTGGCACATGTGCATAACATCCGCTGGTACACCGACGAGATAGGCGGCCCCATCAAACTGCGCCACGCCGGCACCACCGACCGTACCTTCATCCGCGATATGGTCGCTCCCATCATCGTCGGCGGTCCGGCAACAGCCGCTCCGGTGGTGGCCAGGTCTGCTGGCCAGCCCACTGCCACCGCTGCCGCGCATGTCGCCGCCAGCCCGGCCAACCCCGCGGTGGCCAATGAGCCGTCTCAACTGCCGGCCTCAAAACCGCAACCGGACGTGACCCGCATGCCGTAAAGCGAAGAATTGATTCAGCCGCAAAAGGGCACAAAAAGTCACGAAAAAAGACAAGCCAATGGGCGGTCTTCTTTTTGTGCACTTTTGTGCCTTTTTGCGGCCAATGAATCTTTACTTCCGCTCGCGGCGGGCCTGATCGATGGCCTGGGAGAACCAGCCGCCGGCAGCGTTGTCGTTGCGGCGAGGTTGGGGCTTGGACGATGAACGTGGTTGCGGCCGCGGACCTGAGGGTTGCGTACGTGGACCAGCCGGTGCGGCGGCGTCGCGGCGGGGAGCCTGCTCGGGATTGGTTCGCATGGACAGGGCGATGCGCTTGCGTTCCAGGTCAACCTCCATCACCGTGACCATCACGCGCTGCTGTACCTTGACCACCTCGTTGGGGTCCTTCACGAAGCGGTCGGCCAATTGGCTGACGTGTACGAGCCCGTCCTGGTGCACGCCGATGTCGACAAACGCTCCGAAGGCGGTCACGTTGGTGACGATGCCCGGCAGTTTCATGCCCGGCTGCACGTCCTCGATCTTCTCCACGCCCTCGGCGAAGGCAAAAGCTTCGAACTTCTCGCGCGGATCGCGGCCGGGCTTGGCCAGTTCCTGCATGATGTCGTTCAGCGTAGGCAGACCGACGGTGTCGCTCACGTATTTGCGCGGCTCGACCTTTTTGCGCAGCGATTCATCGCGCAGCAGGTCGGCCACCTTGCAGCCTGCGTCGGCCGCCATCCGCTCGACCACGTGATAGCTCTCAGGATGCACGGCGCTCGCGTCGAGCGCGTTTTCGCCATCGCGAATGCGTAAAAACCCCGCGGCCTGCTCGAACGCCTTGGCTCCGAGTCGCGGCACCTCCATCAGTTGCTTGCGCGAGCGGAACGGCCCGTTGGCGTTGCGATGCTCGACGATGTTCTTGGCCAGTTGCGAGCCCAGGCCTGATACATACGTCAATAGTTGCCGACTGGCGGTGTTGACCTCCACGCCGACATTGTTGACGCAACTGATGACCACGTCGTCCAGCCCGCGTTTGAGGCCGGTCTGGTCGACATCGTGCTGATACTGCCCGACGCCGATGCTCTTGGGATCGATCTTCACCAGTTCCGCCAGCGGGTCCATCAGACGGCGGCCGATGGACACCGCCCCGCGCACGGTTACATCCTGATCGGGGAATTCCTCGCGGGCCACCTCGGAAGCTGAGTACACCGATGCGCCGCTCTCGTTGACCATCACGATGGCTATCGACGCGGGCAGGCCCAGCTTGCGGACGAAGCTCTCCGTCTCGCGACTGGCGGTGCCGTTGCCGATGGCGATAGCCTCGATCTTGAACTTATCGCACAAGGCCAGCACGACTGCCGCCGCTTGCTCGGCCTCGCGCTGCGAGTGCGTAAGATATATGACATCGTGATGCAGGAGCTTGCCCTGCCGATCCAGCACCACGGTCTTGCAGCCTGTGCGATAGCCAGGGTCGAGAGCCAGCACGTTCTTCTGGCCCAGCGGCGCCGCCAGCAGCAATTCGCGAAGATTCTGAGCGAATACCGCGATGGCCGCCTCATCCGCCTGTTTCTTCAACTCCATGCGAACTTCGGTTTCCATGGACGGCGCGAGCAGCCGCTTGTAGCCGTCCTGCACCGCCTGCCGCACTTGCTCGGAAGCCGGCCCGCGACCGGTGACGAACTGCTTTTCCGCCATGGCGACGGCGGTGGACTCTTCCGGCGCGACTTCGAGCATCAAGAAGCCTTCCGTCTCGCCACGCCGCATGGCCAGCACGCGATGCGACGGCGCGGACACCACCGGCTCGGACCACTCGAAGTAATCCTTGAACTTGGCTCCCTCGGTTTCTTTGCCTTTGATCACGCGAGAGCGAATCGTGCCCTTTTCCGAGAACAGCTTGCGCATGCCCTCGCGCAGCTCTGCATTCTCGCTGACGCGTTCAGCGAGGATGTCACGAGCCCCGGCCAAGGCCTCGTCCGCTGAGGGCACGCCCTTTTCTTCGCTGATGTACTTGGCCGCCTCTGCCTGTGGATTGGTGTCCGCCTGCTGAGCCTGCAGCAGATCGGCCAACGGCTCCAGGCCTTTCTCCTTGGCGATAGTCGCCCGCGTTCGCCGCTTGGGTCTAAACGGCAGGTAGATGTCTTCCAGAACGGCCATGGTTTCGGCCGCGTCGAGCTTGGCCTTGAGCTCATCGGTGAGCAGATTCCGCTCCTGCAGCGAGCCGACGATCGCCTCTCGCCGCTTGTCCAGCTCGGCCAGTTGCTCCAGCCGATCGCGGATGGCGGCAATGGCCACCTCGTCCAGCGTGCCCGTAGCCTCTTTGCGATATCGTGCGATAAAGGGTACGGTCGCTCCGCCGGTCAGCAGTTCCGCCGTCGCCTGCACCTGCTGTGCCCGCACCTTCAGCTCGCCCGCAATCTTGTCAATGTGTCGATCGATCATGAATCCGTTCACGTCTCCCGAGTGAGTGTATGTTTGCCCTCTTCAGCAGAGGAGGCGGAATCATACCCGCGCGAGCGACCGCACGGCAACAGGAACGCATCTCGGTTGAAATGGAAGACGGGCGCGCAGAGAAAAACCCGAATGACGAAAAGTCCAATGACGAAAGAAATCCCAAATCCGAATGACCCAACTCTTCGCCATTCGGTCATTCAGGGCTTCTTTAGACATTCAGGCATTCGACATTCGGGTTTATTTTTACATCTCTGGTTTCGATTCGACTTAATTCTGCTCCAGCGTCTGCAGTACGGTGTCCACGTCCTCGGCGGTCAGGCCTTGCTCCATGGCCTTCTTGCGGATTTCGGTCAGCGCGGTGTCGCGCTGCTCGGGCGTGGCGATGGCCAGCACCTCTTTGCGGAACGCACGCCCGAGTTCGTTCAAGGGCTTGACCGCCTCATTGAAATCGTACTCCAGCCGCCAGTTCCACGGAGCGAAGACCACCCCGCTTGGCAACTGGTAGCGGAAGAACTGCTTGAGGCGGTTCTCCCGTATTTTCCGCTTCCATTCGGGCGTCATGATCGCGTCGGCCTTGGCCTTGTAGTCGGCCAGGATCTTTCGGGCGCGAGCGGCCTGCTTCTCATCCAGCTTGAAGTACTCGCAGGTCGAATTGACAAAGTACTCCCACGTGCTGGGTGCCAGGTTTCTCAGGATGTTGTCGGCCCGCTGTTCTGCTCCCTGCATCTCGGGCGAAGTGATCTTCTTGTCTTGACTGCCGCCTTGTTGCGCGTTGTCCGCCGGTGAGGAGAAAGGCTGCTCGCCTTCATTGTATTCTCCCTTGGACCAGCGATCCATGCGCGCTTCAAACTCGTCCAGGTCCTTCTTCGATTTGTCCAGCTTCGAGTGAAACTCCTTGAACTGCTCCGGCGTCAGGATCGATTCAAAATCGTTTGAGACGCCCTCCTCCAGTTCGCGAAGCGCCGGCACCAGCGGCTTCAGCCGTTCGCTGAACTCGCGGGCAGATTCAGCTGTAAGCTTCTCGTGTTTTATCTCACTCGCCATGCCCGTTTCGAAGGTGTACTCGATGGCCGCCTGTGCCTGCTGCTCGTTCTCACGGGCTGTCTGCAGGATGCGCTTGCCCAATGCCTCTATCAAGCGAGAGCGTTGCTCGGGACTTACTGGGTTGTCATGGGTGATGTTGGCCACGATGCTGTGCGACAGGGCCCGGGCCAACTCCGGCGTCAAGCGCAATCCGTAGTCCGTCGGATGCATGACCTCTTCCGTCGGCTTGGGAAGGCTGGCAGGCTTGGCAGGCTGCCGATCAGCCGACTCTGCCTCGGCGCTCTGATCCACCTGCTCGTCGGGCTGGTCGGTCTGGTTTTGTGCGTACGCCGCCGCACCGCCGATCAGGCCGACGCACATCATCCATAGTGCTGCTCTTCGCGGAGTTAACATGCTCACTTGGCCTCCTCAGTGGTGGGCATCTTGAAGCCCTTGTCCTGCAATGCGGTCATCATGCGTGCGTCCGCCGCGGCTCGTTGATTGCCGGTGGGAATCTGCTCCAGGCGGAGTCGAAAAGCATCGCCCAGCGCGTTGATCGGATCCATGCAGCTTTCATACTGCTCCTGCAGCATCTGCCGGATTGGATGCCGCCAGGGGATCCGCAGCGCCTGGGTCATGTCGATCCACATCCGGGCCTGGTACATGTTGTCTTGCCACTTGGAATCGGACAGCGTAGTTTTGAGGCGGCCGGCAAACTCGCGGTAGATGGAGTCGGCGGTCGCACACTGCCCGTCATCCAGTGCGTAGAACTTCTTGAACGCCTTCAGATACGTGTCCCAGACCGAGAGTACCGACTTCTCTTTGTTGAGTTCCTGATCGGCAGCTTTGCGAGCGTTTTGCAGCGCGGCGGTTTGGCCGTTGGCGTCCTTTTCGGTGGCGTTGTTTTTGCTGAAGGGATTCTCGCCAGGCAGGGCCTCGCCACGAGCCCAGCGCTGCATGTTCTGTTCAAAGACGTCCATGCTGCCGCCGACCATGGTCAGTTCCGCCCCCAGCTTGAGCTGCTGCTTGATGGGCAACAGCGGCCGGATGTCCTGGCCGACGCCCCGGATCAGTCCGCGTACACCTGGAATCAGCGGCAGTACTCGTTCTCCAAGTTGCTGGCAGAACTCGGGCGAGGCGAACTCACTATTGCCCTGAGCGCTTCCCTCGCGCCTTTTGGCCTCAAGTTCGAGCGCCTGCGTCATGCCCCATTCCATCAGGGCCTGAGCCGCAGCTCCGTTCTCGTGGGCCGCGGCCATCAACCGCCGAGCCACCAACTCCGCAGCCTCGTCCGCCTTGGACTCGTCCATCTCGTAGTGACGCATCAACGCGTTACGCACAAAGGCGGAGCTTATTGCCCGCGCCATCTCCGGCGTTAAGCGAATCCCTCGCTCCGTGCCCGGTCCGAGCGGATCTTGTTTCGGCGGTACGGCATTCTGAGCCATCACCGGCACCACCATCGCCAGCAGGGGCAAGACCATCCCCATACGCAACAATCTTGTTCGAAGTATCAAAGCCCTAGGCATGAATTTCCTCCAACCCCGGTTTCGAGCACGGTCATACCTTCAAGACGCTTGGCCTGCAACAAATGTTACAGTAGTGGCGAGAAATAATGCTCTGCGGTATAAAACCGGCGTGGAGGCTGTGCTGACCCTCTCACCCTAAGCACAAGGTGGACTATGATTTGCGCGCTCTTGGCGATGCTCACCAGCGTTTTTGGCGGCGTCAATCAAACACAGTCGGCAACTCGGCCGGCCGACACCGGCACTCAGCTCGCGGTCATGACCTTCAACATCCGCCTTGGCACGGCCAAGGATGGCGAAAATGATTGGCAGCATCGCCGCGACATCCTTTACCGCGTGCTCCGCGATCACAAGCCCGACCTCGTCGGCCTGCAGGAGGCCTACAAGTTCCAGATCGATGACATCATCGGGGCCTGCCCGGCCTACGCCTTCATTGGGGTAAGTCGCGACGACGGCCAGGCTCACGGCGAGTTCTCGTCTATTCTGTACAACAAGCAGCGTCTGCGTCTGTTGGAGCAGGACACCTTCTGGCTGTCTGAAACGCCGGAGGTGCCGGGCTCCAAGAGCTGGGACACGGCCTACCCGCGCGTCTGCACCTGGGGCCGATTCGAGGACCGCCTCACCGGCCGCAAGTTCTACCACTTCAACACGCACCTGGACCACATCTCGCAGTTGGCCCGCGAACGCGGCATCGAACTGATCGCCCGCCGCATGAAGGAACGCAAGCATCCCGATCCCGCATTTCTCACCGGCGACTTCAACGCAGGCGAGGACAACACCGCCGTACGCTACCTCAAGGGCGACTCGCCGCGCGCCAGCACGACTGGTCCTGCCCCTGTCGATCCCCCGAAGCTGGTCGACACCTTCCGCGCGTTGCATGCGGACCAGAAGGTCGTGGGCACGTTCAACGGCTGGCGCGGCAAAAGCAACGGCCCCAAGATTGACTACATCTTCGCTCCGCCGGAGATACGAGTGATCGAGGCCGACATCCTCCACGACAACCGCGACGGCCGTTACCCCTCCGACCACTATCCGCTGATCACCATTGTCGATTGGCCGCGGACCAGCGGCGATCGCTAGTTCCTGCTGCATAGATTAATTGATCCGTTGCTGGTGCGAGAGGCCTCTTTCGTGCGTATTCAGCGTTGTATTGCTGTTTGGCATCGGGCATTCTTGGCCCCGGAGGGGCCGCTGAAAATAGCCAGGGGTGGAGC
>JBJKSL010000230.1:0-3104 GCA_046704145.1 Phycisphaerae bacterium | reverse complement strand
ATGTGGATGACTTCGGCCTTGGTGCCGGTGCATTCCTCGATGCGGCAGAGGGTCTGGCGGTAGGCCATGGCGAGGCTCTCCAGTGCGACGCGGACGAACTCGCCGGGCGTGCTGGGGGCTTGCTGGCCGGTCTTCTGGCAGAAGGCGACGATGCGGGCGGGCATGTCACCGGGGGCGAGGAACGACGGATCGTCAGGGTTGAGGATGGCGAGGAAGGGTTTGGCGGCGGCGGCCATCTCGGTCAGTTGAGCGTAGGAGTAGTCCTGCCCGGCACGCTGCCAAGTGCGGCGGCATTCCTGCACGAGCCACAGGCCCATGATGTTCTTGAGGAAGCGGTAGGTGCCGTTGACGCCGCCCTCGTTGGTGAAATTGTATTTGAAGGAGGTGTCGGTGATGATCGGCTTGGGGACTTCCATGCCCATGAGCGACCAGGTGCCGGAGCTGAGGAAGGCCCAGGCCTTGTCGCGGGCGGCGGGGACTGCGGCGACGGCGGCGCCGGTGTCGTGCTGAGCGGGGGCGATCAGCGGGACCTGGCCGGTGCCGAGTTCGTCGGCGATATCCTTGCGGATAGGGCCGAGCACCGTGCCCGATGCCACAATCTCGGGGAAGATCTCGGTCGGTACGCCGAGGCGGCCGATGAGATCGGTCGCCCACTGGTTGGTCTTGGGGTTGTAGGCCTGGGTGGTGGTTGCGTTGCTGAACTCGACGCATTTGCGGCCGGTGAACCAGAAGTTGAACAGGTCGGGCATCATCAGCATGGTCTCGGCGGTGTCGAGCAGGATGGACTTGCCGAGTCTGGCGGCCAGCAGTTGGAAGATGGTGTTGAACTGCATGAACTGGATGCCGGTCTGGTCGAAGATTTCCTTCTTGGGGACGATTTGGAAGGCTTCTTCGAGGATGCCGTTGGTGCGCGCGTCGCGGTAATGATAGGGGTTGCCGAGGAGCACGTCGCCGCGACCGAGCAGGCCGTAGTCCACGCCCCAGGTGTCGATGCCAACGCCGGCGAGGGTTCCGGACTCGCGGGCGGCCATGGCTACGCCCTGTTTCATCTCGGCCCAGAGGCGAAGCGTGTCCCAGTGGAGTTCGTCGCCGGTGCGGACGGCACCGTTGGGGAAGCGGTGCAGTTCCTTGAGCTCCAGCTTGGAATCGCTGACAGTGCCGAGGACGACGCGGCCGGATTCGGCCCCGAGATCGATGGCGGCGAAATTGGATTTGGTCATGTCTACTCCCCTTCTCTGAGGGCATTTGCCCTTTTGTTGTAGCGGCAGACTGCGCGGAGAATCGCTATGAGGCCTCAAACGGAAGGCATCAGGATACGGCAAAACTGGTGGCTTGTGAATGGATTCTCAGGCTTCAGTACTGTTCCCAGTGGATGACGTCGCTCAGAGGGCGTTTCGATGGGGCGGGAGTCTCGGCGGCGAAGCCGATGGCGATGGTGGCGATGAGCATGTGGTCGGGCGGGGCACCGCAGGCGGCGACGAGGTCGGCGGCGTAGGGCTTCTTGTCGCCGGCGACCCAGCAGCTACCCAGGCCCAGGGCGGCGGCGGCGTTGAGCATATTGGTGGTGGCGGCGCTGCCGTCCTCGAGGAAGTACTTGGTGGGCTGGCTCAGCACCACGATGCAGGCGGGAGCGTCGGCGATGAACTTGCCGTACTCGCAGTTGGCGGCGATCTGTTTGCGTTTGTCGGGGTCGGTGACGACCACGAACTCCCAGGGCTGCACATTGCGGGCGGTGGGGGCGAGCCGGCCGGCGTCGACGATTTTCTCCAGCAGGTCGCGGGGGACAGGCTGAGGCTTGTACTTGCGAACGCTGCGGCGGGTGGTCAGACAGGTCATGGCGTCCATTGTGGCTCTCCTTTTGGGGGGCAAGCGATAATGGTATCGAGTATCTTGTGGATTGCCGGCTGGATCAAGAGGGCTGCCTTTTTCCTGAGGCGGGCAGTGTAATCAAACCAGAGGTGAGCATGGCCGTCAACACAGCATATCCGCATATAGAAGTTCCTCCTGATGATGTCGCCCGACTGAAGCGATTGCCTCGGGTGCGCGTGGCTCAGATCGCAATGGACTATCTTGCGCACGGCTGGTCGGCAGAGGAGACGTGCCGCCAGCATCCGGATTTAACACTGTCGGAAGTCCACGCAGCCATGGGATATTACTTCGATCATCCGGATGAGATTGACGCCCAGATTCGCGCCGAGTGGGAGCAGGCCGAAGCGGACCGGCGCGGGCAGCAGCGGTCACCCTTCTATCTCCGCATGCGAACCAAAGGACTGCTGTAGTGGCTGTTGGATTGTACATGGACGTGCACGTCCCCGCCGCCATGTCAAGGATCTAGAGGTTGTGGCCAAGGCTTCTGATCCGGGTGACTGGCCGATGTTGTCGAGCATCTTCCTTTCTGATTCCGATCTGCAGCCGCAATCGAGATCCGACCCCAAGTGATGGCAAGTACCTGCAAGGGCGGCTATCATCCACGCCGTGCAAGAGCAGAGTTCTACAACGAAGATGATGAAGGCCCTGGTCTACGACGTTACCCCGGCGCGGTGGACGGCGTGCAAGGCTATTGGCTGGAAATGGCCGGCGGTGTTCTGGTCGGGGTTGTCGGGGGTGTCGTTGCGCCAGGTGCCGGTGCCGGAGTTGCCCACGGCCAGGTGGGTGCGGTTGCGGCCGATCCTGGGAGGGATCTGCGGGACGGATATGGCGGCGATCACGCAGCGGCAGCATCCGGCCAACATTCTGCAGGCGTTCGCGTCGATGCCGGCGCTGCTGGGGCATGAGAATGTGTCGGTGGTGGAGGCGGTCGGTTCGGAAGTGACGCGGGTGCAGCCGGGCAATCGCGTGGTGGTGGAGCCGACGCTGTCGTGTGTGCCGCGGGGGATCGATCCGGTGTGCCCGCGGTGTGCGGCTGGGCAGTTTGCGCTGTGCGAGCATTTTGGGAGTGAGCCGTTGCCGCCGGGGTCGATGATCGGGTGGAACTCGTTTACGGGGGGCAGTTGGTGCGAGCGGTTCATCGCTCACGAGTCGCAGCTGTATCCGGTGCCGGACGCGGTGGACGACGAGCAGGCGGTGCTGGTGGATCCCATGGCGGGGGCGGTGCATGCGGTGCT
>JBJKSL010000229.1:0-5111 GCA_046704145.1 Phycisphaerae bacterium | reverse complement strand
GGCCCAGCACTGACTGAAGCAACCCTCGTCCGCATGGCCAACGGGGCGAGCTACAGTTCCGTCCAGAACCTGCTCAGCCAGCTCGAAACCGGCGGAACTACCGCTCCCCAGACGCCTGCACCTCGGCCGGCGGTCGGAGCACCCATGCCCCCACCGCCACGGCCGGCAGCCCCCGCGTTTGCACGCCCGTCTCCGCAAAACGCACCCTCGGCCCGACCGGCACCAGCAACGCCTCCGGCCAGACCCGCCGGCTCAGGCTCTTATGGCTCTGCCCGGGAGGCTCGCCCATCTGCGGCACCTTCAGGACCTTCAGCTCCGCCGGCCAAGCCTGCGAACCCGCCAGCGCGCAAGCCGGGGTCGGCCCCAAAGCCGCCGTCACCGGAAGACCTGCGCGAGGCGACCTCTGAGCCGCTGGTTCGAGAGGCCATGAACCTGTTCGAGGGTACGCTGGTCAACGTGGAACGCGACCCGGAAGCGGGCAAGAAAGATAAGGAAGGATGAGAGTACGATGAGGTATGATGATGGAATATAAGGGAGGATCAGTCATCCTCTCTCATCTTCCCTGATCCTCCTTCATCCTCCCTCATCTGTTTTTCAGGAGTATCTAATGTTCGGAAAGCTCGGTGATCTCGCAGGCATACTCAAACAGGCCAAGTCCTTCCAGGAGAACCTCGCTAAGATGCAGGAGGAACTGGCCGCTCAGCGATACGAGGCTGAAGCCGGTGCTGGCATGGTCAAGGCTGAGGTCAATGGAAAGATGGAACTGGTCCGCGTGAAGATCGACCCAGCCGCCGCGGGCGATATCGAGCTGTTGGAAGATCTGATCGTTGCCGCCACTGCTGCTGCCGCACAAAAGGCACAGGAAGGGGCCAAAGAGCACATGGCTCAGCTGACCGGCGGCCTCGATCTCGGCGGCCTGAGCGGCATGCTGGGACAGATGAAATAAGCTTTGAAACCACCGATGAACACGGAGAAGAAGGCTTTCGGCTGTCAGCTCTCAGCTATCAGCCAGAAAGAAGCAGCTTGCGGCTTGCAGGTTCTCATCCGTGTTCATCGGTGTTATCAGTGGTTCCAGACTTCTTCCAAGGTTAGAACGTGAGCGACGCGCGAGGCATCCCCGAATCACTTTCTCGGCTGATGGCCGAATTTGCACGCTTGCCGGGCATCGGCCCACGCAGTGCCGAGCGGATTGCCTTTCACCTCCTGCGAGCCTCGCGGGATGAGGCCATGGCCCTGTCTGACGCCATCCGCGACATCAAACAGAACCTTCGCCATTGCTCGCAGTGCTACAACCTGACCGACCAGGACCCATGTGCCATCTGCAGCGATCCGCAGCGCGATCATTCCTTCATCGTCGTGGTCGAACAGCCCAAGGATCTCATGCTCCTGGAGCAAACCGGACTCGTGCGTGGCGTCTACCACGTGCTCATGGGTCATATCGCCCCGCTCGAAAACATCGGTCCGGCTGATTTGACCCTGGACGCCCTGGTCCAGCGAGTCCGTCACGGCGGCGTCCGCGAAGTGCTTGTGGCCACCAACCCTACCATGGAAGGCGACGGCACAGCCCTTTACATCCAGACCCTGCTGGAACCGCTCGGCGTCAAGCTCTCCCGCCTCGCCCGCGGTCTGGCCGTCGGCTCCCAAGTCGAATACGCCTCCCGCGCCATGCTCGAAGCCGCCATCAAAGGCCGAACAAACATCTCCTGAGACGCCTTCGCGTCCTGTCATGCGCGGCCACGCACACGTGAGTCTTTTGGCGATAGCGTTCCAAAACAATGCTCGGCGCATAAAAAATCCCGCACGACGGGTCGCGCGGGATTCAAGGAAACACTATGAGACTTGGGTCTTAACCGCCGAGCAAGGCCAAGGCGTTCTGCGGCATCTGGTTCGCCAGGGATAGAACCGAGGTCGTGCTCTGTACCAAAATCTGAGAGCGGGTCATGGCTGCGACCTCGGTGGCGATATCGGCATCGCGGATGGCCGATTCTGCCGCCGACACGTTCTCCAAGGCCACGCGCTGGCTGTTAATGTTTGTTTCGATCTGGTTGCTTTGCAGACCACCAAGCCGGCCGCGGATAACCGCTACCTGGTTGATCGCCTCCACGACGATTTTCTCCGCCTGGGTGTACTGCCCCTTGGTCAGAGCGTTATCGCCGACCGTATTGACCGTGTTGAGGAACCCAACGCTGGCGTTGCCCAGGTTGCTGCTGGATACGGAAGGTATGCCCACAAAAACCTGGCCGTTGACGTTGACCTCCGGTCCGATCTGGAAGATGGCACCGCCACCGGTGATCTCGAAATTGCTCGAGCCAAGGGTCGTGCCGCGATCGGCAGTCAACTCCATGGTCAGATCCAGGCCGTTGGTGCGAATGGACGCGTTCAACCCGTCAACCGAGGCCGTCTGGCCGTTGATCAGAACGCCGGCATCCACTCCACTATCCTGGGCCGCATAGCCAGTACCCAAGGTGCTACCCGAATCCAGCAACATGGTGCCGTCGATCGGCTTCACAGAAACCGTCGCGTCCGAGCCGTACAGCTGGCTGTTGATCTTGATACGAGTATTCGCGCCCGTACCACTGACCGTAGCCGAAACGCCCGTGGCGTAGGTGGCGCGATTGATGGCGGCTGCAATAACGCTGGCCGAAGAACCGCTCGTCAGAGCGATTACATCCGTGCCCTGGTTACCCGTGATCTGCAGCGTAACATTCTGGCTGATGGAGCTGCCGGCAAACGTCACTTGGGCAGTTTCCGCCGAACTCGTCACCTGCACCGTCACGTTCATGAAACTGTTCGGCGGCACGCGAGCGCCGAAGACGGTCGTGTGAGCAATAGAGGAGGCGGCTACGTTGGACAACGTGTAGCCAAAGTTGCCGTTGATCAGCTTCTCACCGCCAAACTGAGTCGTGTTGGCGATGCGATCGATGGCTTCGATGATCGAATCCACCTGAAGCTGATCGGCCTTCAGTTCCTCGTCGCTGTTGGCACCCTCGTTGGCTGCATGATTGATCAGCCCCCGCATGTCCAGCAGCAGCGAGGAGACCTCGTTCAGGGCACCCTCGGCGGTTGAGATGACATTCGTCGCCCGCGTCGAGTTGTCGATCGCTTGCGTGATCCCGCGAATCTCGCTTCGCAGAGTCTCCGAAGCGATCAGCCCGGCCGGATCGTCGCTGCCGCGATTGATCCGCAAACCAGTGCTAAGTCGTTCGAGGCGGACATTCAGATCGGAGTTGTTTGCCGAAAGGCGATTCCGAGCCTGAAGGGCGGGAACGTTCGTGTTGATACGACTCATGGTATCCTCCCTGACGCACGGCGCAAATTCCGTCTTGCACCGCATCGAGATACAGCCGTGTATCTCGAGTGCCGAAGAAATCTCTCCGGCCAATCAACCCGCCAGTGGCGAATTCCACCGCCGTTCCTGCGGGGCGGAGCTTAACAGCTTTGATTACTCAGCCGTCAAGCATCCACCGAGTCAGTCGATCGTCCCGATCGACCCCCACCCTCCGTGGTGAGTTGCCGCCGGTCACTCAAACCGGGGCCAACATTGTGCCGCGCCAAAGCCAGCATGCCAAGTGCCAGAGCTTCCGGGCAGCATTTCGCATTTCGACCAAATCCCCCAAGTGCCTTTAGATATTAATCATCGCTTTTCGGGCACTTTTTAGATATCGGACCTTACCACTGAGGCCCATCCGAACCGCTCCGCTGGGGGACAGGCAACCCAACCTGGCCGCCCCATCCACAGGGCTGGGGGCCGGTTGCCGGATCGGAGCCTTGCATGTGCATCTCTGGGCCACAGACTTGTCATCGGCACCTCAGGGCTGCCACTCAAGTACGGCAGCAACCTGATCTGTAAAAGACCAGTAAAAACAAAAAAAGGCGGGGCCCGAAGACCCCGCCATCGAAGGCACATCCAGTATTACTGCAGTAACTGCAACACGTTTTGTGGCATGGCGTTCGCCATCGACAACGCCCGCGTGCTCGACTGAACCAGAATCTGAGAACGTGTCATATTGCTGGTTTCCGTCGCAAAGTCGGCGTCGCGAATGGCGCTTTCGGCCGCCGTCGTGTTCTCATACGCAACCTGCAAGGCGTTGACCGCGGATGCGAGAGTGTTTTTCTGGAACGCACCCAATCGCCCGCGAAGCCCGGAGACCTGCTCCGCCGCAGTGCGTATGATCCGCTGCGCCGTCTCGAAGTTACCGGAACTGAGCTGATTGGTCTGCCCGGTCTTGAGCGACGAGAGGAACCCGATACTGGCCTTGCCTAGCGTACCCGTCGAGACATTCGCAATGCCCAGACTGGCTGTCGCATTGATGCCCAGAGTAGGTGCGATGCTGAAGTCCGCACCACCGCCGGTGACATAGAACGTCTTTGTCGAACTGGTGTCGGTACCGAAGGCCGCCGACAGCGTCAGATCCGCCGAGAACCCGTTCGTCCGAACAGATGCATCCAGACCGCTGGTCACCGCAGCCACACCGTTGACGTTCACACCGACGTTCTGGCCATAATCCTTTGTGTTGGAATCGTCGCCGCCGGTGACAGTGAAGGTCCCGTTCAACGCCACCACGGACACGAATGCGTCCTTGCCGTAGTCCACGCTGTTGAAGCGGATGCGGGTATTGGCCCCCGTGCCACTTACCGTCGCGGAGATAACGGTCAGTTCCTTGGAGGCGTTCACCGATGCCGCCACGTCACTGGCCGCGGTTGTCGAGGCGAAGGTGAGCTGCTCGACGCCGTACTTGCCGGAGATCTGGATCGTCTTCGTGCCTGCCCCCGTGGTCGAGCCCGCATACACGAGCTGAGCCGTCTGGGCCGAGGAAGTGACGTCCACCACCACCGACCGAGTACTGCCGTTGGGGATGCGGGCACTCTGAATCTGCAGATAGGAGATGGACGAGGACGTCGCACCAGTCGTAAGACCGGACGTCCGGTAATCCAACTCACCATTGAGCAGCTTCTTGCCCTGGAACTCCGTGGAGGTCGAGATGCGGTCCAGCGTCTCCAGGATGGAGTCGATCTGGAGCTGATTGGCGGCGACCTCATCGCTGCTGAGAGCAGCTTCATTAGAGCTGCTGTCAACCAGGCCCTCCAACTCGACCAGCAGAGAGCTGACC
>JBJKSL010000228.1:0-3822 GCA_046704145.1 Phycisphaerae bacterium | reverse complement strand
CCACTCATCAGCCCCGCAATGCCGGACAGTTTGATGATAGTACCGATGGCGAGGCGATCGTAGCATCGGCGCAACAAAAGGTCCTGAGCATTGCGCCCAGGACCTCTTGATGGTAGTCGCCCAAGGATATCATTTGCCCTTCGGCAGCAGGTCGAAGGATACCATGAGATTGATCCGATGCTTGATCGGCCCGGGTTCAATGGAGATGGCTTCCTTGTCCATCTGGTCGGGGGACATCATGGCGCGGGCCTGTTGTGCGATCCGGTAGTACTCGCTGCCATAGGCAATTTGCTGGTAGTACCTGGAGTAATCCTCTCCGGGGCCGTATGCCCGCCCGGAGATATTCCTTGGTTCCCCGAGTTGCTTGCCGGCGGCGGCGGCCAGTTGGGCGGCGTCGGCTTTGGCATCGGCGAAGGCGTCAGCCAACATCTTGGTGCGCTCGGCATCGGTGATCTTGGCGACATAGACAATGATGGGCTCACCGGGGGTCGGGCGGTCGTTGTTGAAGCTGCTGTAGCTGGGCATTTCCTGGCGAAGTTCGGCCATTTGCTCCTCTTCCTCTTCGGAGAGTTTTTCGTCCTTGAGGCCGGCGAGGTCGATCTTCTTGGCTTTCTGCCGGAGCTCATGGGTCATCACCAGCATGGCTTCGGGGGTGTCGGCTTTGATCGGCCATTCGGCCTGCAGGGTAATGGACACGTGCACTTTTGACGGTTTCGCTTCCGCCTGGTCCTCTGCATCCATGCTCGGGCGGCCGCGCATCATTCTCATCTGGCGGCGGGCTGCGTCTACTGGATCCGGGACCACGCGTGGACCTTCTGACGTAATTGTGGCACCTGAAGCACCTAGATCCTCGAGCTTCTTGGTGGCGGCCTCGCGTTTTTGCTTGAGCTTGGCCAGGGCGTTGTTAATGTCGGAATCTGAGGCGGGAATGTCGATTCTCAGGCGAATGAGCTCGGGCATTTTTTCGATGGAAGCGATGCCACCGGAGGAGACTGTGGATTCGGAACTCTCGGCCCATGCGGCGGTCGAGAGCATGCCCGCCAGCACAATGCATGCGGATCGTGTCAATGCTGTCATGGTGTCTTCCTTTCTGTAGGGGCTGCCTGCAAACGGGGGACACCGGGGTCACAGACCCCGGCTCTGACAAAATGGCTTCACGTTACCAAATGCACCGGGGTCACAGACCCCCGGCTCTGACAAAATGGCTTCACGTTGCCAAACGCACCGGGGTCACAGACCCCGGCTCTGACAGATGGTCGAGGGCATTACCTGAGGTTGTCCATGCCGACCTCGTTGCGTATTTTTTTTCGCAGTTCGAAGGCGTCGTGGCCAGGCATGCTACGGATGGTCCAATAGAACTCGCGCAGCCAATAGTCGCCCTTGTTGAAACTGCGGTAGACCTCTTCGAGCACGGGGACCTCGTCCTCAGCCTTCAAGGCTGCGATGGCGCGATAGACGAGTCTGCGAATCGTCTCGTCGTTGCGGGCCTTGTCGCGCCAGAATCGAATGAGTAGATCGAGGCCGGATGGGTCTTCGAGCGTCGCCAGGATGTAGCCGGTCTCGGCGGCGAGGCGTTCGTCGGAGTCGGTCAGGAACGGCCAAAGCAGTTTGGGCTCGACGTCGGCAGCCGCTGCAACCTTGATCGGCTGGCCTGCAGAGATGGAGAAGCCGTTGTTTACTGCGGGGTTCTCAAAATAAAGGTCGAAGGTGCCATCGTGCAGGCTGCGCAGGTTCATCGTGCCCTCGGCGAGATAGCGGATGGCGAGCTTTTGCCGGGCGCGTTCCTTGCTGGTCAGGGCGGCTGCGGTGAGCTTTTCAGCGTCGGTCTTGGAGGCGCTAAGCAGTTGGACCTGGAAGGCATCGGTGTGCAGGGTTTCGGAAGCCTGGGGGTCGTCGAGAATGCGTTCGGCCTGCTCGGCGGCGTCCTTCAGTGATACGCTGATGAGCAGAGCGAGAGCTGCGGACCGCTGGACTTCCGGGCCCTTTGCTGCACGAGCCTTCGCGTCGGCGATGGCCTGTTTGCGACGATTGAGAGGCGCGTGTGGAGCGTTGTAGTACTCGTTGCCGAAATAGACCTGACGGATGGCGTCCAGCAGACCGGTTGGCGAGAGTGCGTTTTCGTTCTTGCTGTCGAACAGTTGCCAGAGAGGCTCTGCCGCGCGCGGCTCAGGTAGAACGGCCATCTGCTGGACGATCTGCTGGAGGGCGGCCGGTGCGGGATTCTCGGCAATGAGCGCGTTGAACAGTTCGAGGCGATGTTGGTAAGGCAGCCAGGGGAGTGCGCCGGCGGCTCGGCCGGTGAGTTCGGATCGCTGCTTGAGCGCGGCGAATAGCACAGGCAGAGCCCGGTCGTCCTGGCCGTAACCAATGAGCACGACGGCGGCGATGAGGCGCTCATCCGGTGCGTCGGCGGCGAGCATGGCCTGAAGCGCGGGCTGAAGGTCGTTCATCCAATGGGGCCGCCGGGAGCCGTGGCGGAACTGCTCGACCCACTGGTCCTCGCGGGAGAGTTGCTCCTCAGCTTCGGAGGAAGCGGGTGCGGATGCAGCAGAACTGGTGGGCATTGTGGAGGCTGCGGCCTGCGTCTGCGGCTGGGAGGCTGGGCGGCTGGCCGGGCGAGTTGTGCTTTGATGCAGGCCGAACAGGCGGCTGAAGAAACTCTCCGAGGGCGCGGGCTGGGGGTGGATGAAGTATTCGTCGTCCAGCGAGGGACGTTGGCTGTTCATGAGGCCGAGCAAGGCGGTAGCAGCGGCGACTCGCACACGACTGGCGTCGTCGGCGAGGGCCGCCTTCAATTCTCGCGAAGCATTCTTGGGAGCGGCTTTACACAGAGCGGCGATGGCGAGGGCCCGAACGCTGGGCTGAGCGTGCTTGCAGAAGCGGCGGATCTGCGGCAAGGCCTTGACGCTCAAGTCGGAGCTTTCGGCGAGGGCCTCGAGGACTTCGCCGGCCAGTTCGGGATGCTTCTCGGCTGCGCGGGACATCGCGTCGACGGCATTCACGTCTGAGTTGCGTAGAGCCTTGACGGCGACGCCTACGACGAAGCCGTCGGAATCGTCGAGCAGTTTCGCGAGAGCATCGACGGCCTGCCTCTTGGTTTTGGTGGAGACGTTGTTGCCCACCACGGCCTGTTCGCCCAAGCCTTCGGCGGCCTCGGCACGGACCTGCCAGTTCGCGTAGGTCAACAGCGAGATCAGGCAGCGGGCAGAATCGTTGCAGGGGGTGGCTCGCAGTACGCGGACGGCGTGCACGATGAGGTCGGGGTCGTCCTCCTTGGCGACGTACTCGGCGATGCGGGGCACCATGGCCTGCGAGGGCGACTCCGCGAGTTGTTTGAGGACGGCGGCGCGTACGTTCGGCTCCGGATCGTTCAGCAAGCGTGCGAGGGCGTCGCTGGCCTTGGAGCCGCTGATTTTTTGCAGTGCACGCAGGCTGATTTCGCGCACGAGCGGATCGGGGTCGCTGAAAAGCTCCAGCAGGAGGGCTTCGTCAGAGGCGGAGGCGCGGCGTACGAGATCGTCGGCGGCCTGGTGGCGGATGTCGACGTCCATGGAGGAGAGCCGCTCGATGCCGCCGGGCCAGGAGAAGGCCAGTTCGTCGGTGGCGACCAATCGATAGCGCAGGCTGGTCAGGCGTTCGCGGACGCGGTCACTGGTGGCGGCTCGCAGGGCGTCGTAGACCTCCGGCAGGAGCAATTGGCCGTAACGGGCGAGGCGTTCGCGTATGGCGTCACTCTCCGCGAGGGAGACGTCGTCTGATTGCAGCTTGGAGATGTCACGCTTCGCGGCAAGCACTTGGGACGGCGTAAGTGAGGTCGGCCGA
>JBJKSL010000227.1:0-2687 GCA_046704145.1 Phycisphaerae bacterium | reverse complement strand
TGGGAACGCAGCAAGGTCGCCTCGGTGAGGAAATGGCCGCCGGCGAGCAACTGCTCCGCGAAGGACGTTACTACGACGCTGCCAAACACTACGACATGGCCCACGCCATCGATCTGGCGAACCCGCTACCGCTGTTCGGCCGAACCATGGCCCTGCTTGCTGCCGGCGACTATGTGGCCAGCACCAACGATCTGTTCATGGCCATTCAACAGACCGGCGGCCGCGTTCCGGTCAATCTGAAGCTGGCACGCTTTGTTCCGGACCTCAGCGTTCTGGACCGCCGTCGGGCCTACCTCGAACAGCGTCTGGAACTCGTCGATGATTTTCGGCTGCGCTTCCTGCTCGGCTGGGCAGAGTACATGAGCGACCTCCAGAAGCAGGGCCTGGCCAACATGGAGAAGGCCGCCAAAGCCGCGCCGCCTCAAATGGACGCGCTGCGTCGCTTCGTGCAGACCATGTCCGTTCTGCCCCTGAGCACCACCTCCCAGCCCGCAGCCAAATGATTAAATCGAAAGGTCGACTCGGCGGCGTAGCCAGATGAGCAAGGCAGCTTGTTCATCCTTCATCCTTCCTACTTCCCTCTTCGCCGCAGAGCGTCTATCATACGCTCCACCGACCCCGGGTTACGCCCTGCCAAAGAGAGGAATCTTGCCTGATGACCACCAGCAAAGCGGTCAAAGTCGAGGAAATCAAACTAGCCAAGGATGGTCTCGACGTCTGGAACGATATCGCCCGCTACGCGGCCGTCGGCGATTATGCCGCCATCGATCCGGACGATCTTGAGCGGTTCAAGTGGTACGGCATTTATCGCCACAAGCCCAACGACGGCCATTTCATGGTCAGAGTGAAAATCCCCGGCGGCCAACTCAACGCGTTCAAGCTGCGCGAGGTCGGTCTGCTCTGTAATCAATACGGGCGCGGCTTCGGCGACGTGACCACTCGTCAGGACATCCAACTGCACTGGTTGCAGATTCAGGACATGCCCGATTTCCTCGACCGCATCTATAACAAGCTGGGCATGTACCAGGAGTTCTCCTGCGGCGATGCTCCGCGTAACTCTACGAGTTGCCCGCTGGCCGGCGAACTGGCGGACGAGATCGTCGACTGCGGACCGTTTGCCCGTGCCGTGGCCGACATGTTTCGCGCAGGCGGCAAGGAGTTCAGCAACCTGCCACGCAAGTTCAAGACCGTTTTCAGCGGCTGCCGCATCCACTGCCCGGCTCCGCAGATCAACGACCTGGGCTTCTTCGGCGTCGAACGCAACCGCGGCGGCAACATCGAACGCGGCTTCGGACTGTGCGTGGGCGGCGGACTGCGCGATACTCCGCACTACGCGCAATCGCTCCGCGTGTTCATCCCGCCAGATATCAAGCTTGTGCAGGACATCTGCCGCAAGACGGTCCACCTGTTCCGCGATCAGAACCAACTGCGACAGGGCCGACTGCGGGCACGGCTCAAGTTCCACGTGGCAGAGATTGGCTGGCTGGCATTTCGCGACGAGCTCGAAAGCTATCTCGGCTATGCGCTCGAGCGCGACGACAGCATCGCCGGGCCGGCCGGAGCCTCGCACGACGATCACCTCGGCGTCGGCGAACTGAAGAACGGCCTGCGTTACGTGGGCATCCCCATCACTGCCGGGCGGCTCAGCGGTGACCAGATGATACAACTCGCCGACTTGGCCGAGCGATATTGCCAGCATCCCGATCGGCAGATCAACACCACTATCAAGCAGAACATCATCCTGCTCAACGTGCGGCCGGACGACCTAGGCGATCTGTGCAAGCAACTGGAGGACATCGAACTGCCCGTCGACGTGCACCCATCGCGAAGGCAGTTGATCAGTTGCACCGGCACGCAGTTCTGCAACCTCGCGGTGGTCGAAACCAAGCAGCGGGCCAGGTCCATCATCGAATATCTCGAGAAGAATCTGCCCATGGACGAGCCGATCTTCATTTCCGTTACCGGTTGCCCGAACAGCTGCGCTCATTACCAGACCGCGGACATCGGCCTGCAGGGCACGCTCTCCACCTACCAGGGCGCAAAGGGCGTGCAGCACTTTAACATCTTTGTCGGCGGAGCCATGGGTGAGCAGCCGCAGTTCGCGCGCGTCATCACTGGCGACGGAGAAAAGAAAGTGAAGGTGCCGGCCGAACTCGTGCACTTGGCCATCGAAAAGCTCGTGCGAGCCTGGCAGGCGGAGCGCAAAAACGCCGCCGGCCGACGGTTTGCCGACTGGGCCCAGACCCAGCCTATGCAGCGTCTCGCGGAACTCATCGCTGTTGCGACAGCATAGATTCTACATCCAACGTGGCCGCGAGCACGAGGTGGGTGGTTGCTGGAAAGCTTGGAGTCCGTTACTGCCATGGGTAGAATGTCCCGCGTGGAAGACTTGGCGCGGCAAAGCAATCATAAAAGGCTCGCCCGACGGCGCGATTACCCGATCATTCGTTTCCTGGTCGTCGCGTTTCACGTGTTGGCCTGTCTGCTGCTGGCGTTGTCCCTCGCAGCGGCAGGGTACCTGTGGGTCCGAGCGGAACTGCTGCGCGACGGCGTAGTCTTCGGCGGGCCGCTCGCCGATCGGCTGAATCGGTTCAGCTCCGGTGAGTTGCTCCTGGGAGCTGCGGCGGTGGCGAGCTGCGGATTGGTGGCCTTTCTGATGCTGGGGGCGGACGCACAATTCCTGGGCA
>JBJKSL010000226.1:0-4096 GCA_046704145.1 Phycisphaerae bacterium | reverse complement strand
GGCCTCGGTTGATTGTGGGCCAAGGGCCGTGTGGGTTAGCGAGTGGCTGCCGACATCAACGCCTCCAGACTTGAGCTGCCGTGCCTGCTCCCAACTCATCGGGGCAAACGAGGGGTATCGGCTCCGGAGCTCTTCGAGTAAACCGGTAGGAAACCACGCATAGAAAGCGTCGAGACGCTCGCGACGGACCTCATCAGGCACATAGCGACAGAACTGGTGGAGCGTGCGGACCGCCTCGTGGCGATTCTCGCATGTGGACAGGTCGAGTTCAAACGGGCCGGTTTCGCCGGGCAGGATGAGTGTGTTGCGGCCGCCGGCATGCACGAGCATGCGTACGTCGTCGATCCACTGGTAGCTGCGGTTCTCGATGATCTCTGCCGGCAAAAAAGCCGACCAGGCCATGCCGTAGCGAGCGAGCTCCTCGGCAGCAACCTCAGCGTTATTGGCGTAACCGTCGTCGAAAGTAATGACGACGCTACGCGGCGGCGGGCTGCGGTGCTCGCGAATGCAGTCGACCAGTTCGTCCAGGCTGATGACTTTGAACGACCGGTGCAGCACGTGCAGCAACTGGCGGAAACCGCGGACGGGCAGATGCTCGCACTCCACGTCGGGATCGGGCACATGGCCGATCACACCATGAAAACAGAGCACGACGGCCCGCTGCTGGAGAGGCGGAAGGCTGTTGTGGGCGCGGGTCCAGCGCATGAGGTGCCCCACACGGTCGCGAACCTGTTGACCGCGATCGGCGGGCAATGCTGCAGCCCTGGCCTCCGTTCGCCAGGAGAGAATGGAGAAAAGCTCACGCTTGAGCCTGACAGTCTGTGTCATGCAACGGTCCAAGCCAGGGATTGGTCCGATAACCAAGGCGACTGTCGCCGGTCTTATCGTTGTTATCGGTGCGTGAAGGCAGGCAATACAGGATGACGGACGCGGAATTGCAGCAAACATCCCGCGCAGGCCCTGCTCCGGGCAATACATGGAAGCGTATTACAAAGTCGCGATGCGCAGACGGGCCCCGTGCAGCCGGTGGCTGACCTGGGTAGCGACGGCAGCCATGATCTGGTAACCCAACACAGGATCGGCAGTGAAGAGATCCCGGAGCTTGGGGGCATCGATGGCGACCAGTCGAGTATTGGCCCTGGCCACGCCTATGGAGTGCGTGGTGTGCGGCGGTACGAGAGAGGACCAGACCATCAGGTCGCCGCCGACCAGCGTGTCCACGGTCTGGTGCGAGCCATCGCCCAGTTCGTACTTGATGTCGACCTCCCCCTCCTGCACTACGTAGAGGGTGGCGGCGTCCTCGTGCTCGCGAAAGAGCACCTCGCCGGCATGGACGGTCTTCTCGTCACTGATCATGGCCACCTGCTTGAGGCTCTGCTCGCTGACGCCGGTGAAGTACGGATATCGACGCAGGATTTCGGGGGAAACCATGGTTTACCTCCAGTCTTTTTGAAGTGCCTCAAGAACGATGGCGACGGCCTGGGGATTGGCGGCCGCCACTGACGGTGTACATGACTCGCTAAAGGTCAGTATATCGTCAGCTTCGATTCCGACAAGCAAAATGTGCTCGGAAGCGGGCAAATGCATGCCGAGTTGTCGCCCAAGCTCCAGGGCCGTCGGCAGGTTTACGTCGTGCTGGGAGGCACTACGCTGGGTGGGAATGTCGCTTGGCGTGAGCTGGCGAATGGTGCCGGGCGGGGCCTCGCCGGTAACGATAGCATCGATGATGACGGCGCGGTCGTAGCCGGCGAGCAGGTCGATCAGGTGCAGACCTCCGCGCACATCTTCGGCTAGTTCGACGTTCTGCAGGTGAGCAACATGTTGGCCAAGTTCGTGTACGACCTTAAGACCGACGCTGTCGTCGGTGAGCAGAGGTGAGCCAAGACCAATAATGATGGTTTTCATGCGTTCAGAATGACGGAAGTTCACTGCACCTCGCGAATTGTACTGGTTAGGCACACCTCGCACCAAACGGAAAGCCCCGGACAAGCCTGCCCTGGGCTTTGCGAGAAACTATTCATCGAAGCGGAATCCCGCATCCGTATTACAGATTCTGCTTCAGCACTTCGACCAACTCGCCGCCCTCGCTACGGAGGCGCACCTCCAGCGGCATCTGGCCGGGCAGGAAGTGGGAAGCACAGCCGAAGCAGGGGTCGTAGGCACGGAAGGCCATCTCGACCTTGTTGAGCAGCGCTTCCTTGAGCGGCACGCCCTTTTTGATCAGGCCTTTGGCCGCCTTGGCGATGGACATATTAATCGGAGCGTTGTTGTTGGTCGTGCCGACAATGAGATTGCACTTGACCACGATGCCGCGCTCGTCGGTTACGTAATGATGCGTCAGCGTGCCGCGCGGGGCCTCGACGCAGCCGATGCCTTCGGTCGGCGTGGCGATCGGCAGCACGCGATACTCCTTGCCGGTGATCTGTGAATCGGTGGCCAACTCAACCCAGCGCTCGGCCGCGTAGAGCAGCTCGACCAGGCGGGCCCAGTGCGTGGCCAGCGTGTGGTGCACAGGCTTGCCGCCCAGCGTGTCGTACATGCGCTGCCACTCCTTGTGGGCCAACGGCGTAGCCATGCCATCGGCCACGTTGCAGCGGCTCAGCGGGGTTGCCTTGTACACGCCGGAGTCCTCGCCGTCGACGAAGCCCTTCCAGCCGACCTTCTTGAGGTACGGGAACTTCAGGTACGACCACGGCTCGACGTGCTCGGCCACGTAATCGCGATAATCCTTCGCGTCGTACTTGGCGTGCTCTTTACCGCTCGGCGAAGTCACGCGAATCTGGCCGTCGTAGAAGTTCGTGCGGTTTTGAGCGTCGACCATGCCCATGTTGTACGTCTTGTGCACGTACATGTCGGCCTTGATGAGGTTGACGTAGTCGTTGTTGGCCAGCACGATGTCATCGAAGACCTTGAGCGAGAATTGGGCGAACTCGACCGCCTCGCGGCCTTTCTCTTCGATGATCTTTCGCTGCTCTTCGGTGATGCCTTTGCTCACACCGCCGGGCAGACCCCAGTTCGGATGCACGCGGCGGCCGCCCATCATCTGGATGAGGTCGTGGCCGGTCTTACGCATGTTGATGACTTTGCCGCCGACTTCCAGGCCGACCTTCTTGACCACGCCGAGAATGTTGCGCTCGGCTGGCGGGGCATCGGGCCCAACCACGAAGTCCGGACCACCCAGAGCATAAAAGTGCGTGGTGTGGTCGGTGGCATAAAAGATATTGTAGAACAACTCGCGCAGCTTCTTGGCCGTCGGCGGCGGATCGACGTGGAACACGCCATCCAGCGCCTTTGTGCCGGCCATGTGGTGAGCCTCGGGACAGACGCCGCAGATACGCGAGGTCAGATTAGGCAGATCCTCGACCGACCGGCCGACGCAGAAGCGTTCGAAGCCGCGCAGTTCGGGAATCTGCAGGTAGGCATTCTTAACATCGCCGTTGTCGTCAAGGAAGATGTCAATCTTGCCGTGACCTTCGAGGCGAGTAATGGGATCGATTGAGATTCGAGGCATAAATCACCTGAAGAAAGCTTGGAGCTATCAGCTTTGAGCAATGAGCCAGAACATAGTTAAGCACGGAGACACAGAGGCACCGAGAAGAAACACAATTAGCGATTCTGCAATCTCAGATCTCAAATTCTGAAATTCAAACCGATCCGAGATTTGCAAACCTCAAACCTGCATCCCTTTCCTATCAATGTTTACCTGTGTTCATCCGTGGCTTTCTTTGTCTTCTCTGTGTCTCCGTGTCTCTGTGGTTCAATTATCCTGCTTTGCCTTTCGCCGCAGATGGCTGTTGGCCAAACTGAACCGATAGAACGTTCCGATCGGGTCGGGAATACCCTGCTGGATGATGCGGTCGCACTCGGCCGGGTCGTTCGAGTCAACCACCGAGGCGAGAGCACTCATCAGCTTGGCACCGAAGTCGTTGACGCCTTCGTTCGGCCCGTAGCAGCCGATGCACGGCGAGTTCACCTGCGGACATAGGGCTCCGCATCCTGCCCGGGTCGCCGGTCCGCAGCAGACCAAACCCTGCTCGAGCAAGCACTCTTCCTCGTTCGGCTGCACCTGCCAGGTCCGCTTGAATTCCTTGATCTT
>JBJKSL010000225.1:0-4861 GCA_046704145.1 Phycisphaerae bacterium | reverse complement strand
CAGCCAGCATGTGCCAAGATCTGGATAACCCGGGCATGGCCATGATGGGCGACTTCTGGCATATGACCTGGGAAGAGACCAGCGACCTCGGCGCGTTCGTCAGTGCCGGCAAGTATCTGCACCACGTGCACATGGCCAGCCGCCGCAGCCGTAAAATGCCCGGCGAAGACGGCGACGCGGATAACTACGTCCTCGGCTTTACGGGCCTTAAAATGATCGGTTACCAGGACTACGTCAGCTTCGAGTGCGGCTGCAAGGGTCCGGATCGTGCCCAGGCCCTGCAGACTGCCGTCAACCTGATTCGCGAGCAGTGGGCACAGGCGTAGGTTAATCGCGCGGCAAGCTGCGCGAAACCAGGAAGGCGCTTGCATGGACTTGTTCGACGCTATCGAGAACCGTCACAGCTACCGTGGGCCGTTCCGCGACGAGGTCATTCCCCGCGAGGATCTGGTTCGCATCGTACAGGCCGGCCTCCAGGCACCCTCTGCCAAGAATGTGCAGACGACAACTTTTGTCATCGTGGACGAGGCCGACTTGGTCGAGCAGATCCGTCTGATGCACGCCACCAATCTCGCCGTGCAGCAGGCCAGTGCCTTCATTGCTTGTATCGTCGACCGCCAGCCGGCGCCCATCCTCGGCAAGGACCATTACCAGGTTGAGGACTGTGCTGTTGCGGTCGAAAACATGCTGCTAGCCATCACCGCCTCGGGCTATGCGAGCGTCTGGATCGACGGCTGGCTACGATTTGATAATCGGGCCGATGTTATCGGTCGATTGCTCGGCGTGCCCGAAGACAAGGTCATACGCGTGCTCCTCCCAGTGGGCGCCCCCGCAGAACGCTGGCCGCAGGTAGACAAGAAACCCTTCGCCGAACGAGCGTGGTTCAATAAATACGGGCAAATCGGCGATTGATCCAGGCCATGGCATTGTTCCAGGCCGTCGTAGCGCACTACCATCATTGTGGGCACCAAAAGTACCGCGATTCATGATGGAGAGTGAACATGACGGCGTTAAGGCGTTTTAGTTCTGTCGTATTTGTGTCACTCACGATGGCGATTCCCGCTTGCGCCGATAACCACCTCGCCAATCGCCAGGCTCAGCAACCGGTGAGCATGGACGAGATACATGCGCTCTACGAGCAGACCCAACTCCGCGGCCTCGAACCCTTCCGGCTCCCGGTGCGCCAACAGCGGCAGCGTGCCATGAAGCTGCTGGCCGAAAAGGCGGGCCAGATGCTTGCTCAGACCGAAAACTGGAGCCAGTCACCTCGATTGACCGGCCTGAACACCGCTTCCGCCGCCAAGCCGCAGGAGATGGAGCAGTTTCGGGATACCTTGAAAGGCTTGGAAGCCGCTGCCTCAAACCGCGACCGCATCCGCATCATGCAGGAATACTCCCAGCTCAATGCATCCTATAAACAGTTGCTGGCCAGCACACAGAGCCCTCGCAATCGCTAGCCTAGACAGAAGTTTCACTCATCATATGGGACCGGAAAGGGGCCACGCGTACAGCGATGGGCGCGTTTTGGCCCCGTAGAGGCCGCCGATAATAGCCAGGGATGGAGCGAAGGGCGAAGCCCGGCGCGGAACCCCTGGATGCGTCTCGCGTAGTTTTTCTTTTCCTTCCGACCGGGGCGGCATCCGCCGCCCCGGTCGGAAGGAAAAGAGATATGTTGCGGGAGACTCTACCACGGGTTCCGCGTCGCCAGGGCAAGCCCTGGCGAACTGCTACACCCGTGGCTATTTTCGTGCGGCCCCTACGGGGCCAAGACAGTACCCAACTCTAAACGCGTACAAGTTGCCACATTCCCCAAGAACTCCCAAACGTATCGTAAGCTTGACGTGCCGATCTCGCCGCGGCGGGGGACGTGATGCGCGGGTACTGGGGGACACTGCTCGGTTTCGCGTTGCTTGTCAGCGCGGGCTGCTCTGCCAAGCTCGACGAGCGACATGCGCGCAGCCAGCGCGAATGGCAGGCACTCTGCCGAGCCATGCAATCCACGGCACCCGCGCTGACGTCCGGCCAGACCCTCGAGCCAAGCACTCTCCAGCAACTCCAGCAGGTCGGACGCGAGGCAGACCGATATGTGGTATGGATCTACACCGCCACGCCGGCTAATGACTTCGACCGCAAGACCAACGCCCCGACGTCCGACCTGAAGCTAACTCGCCCCACCGTCAGCCTGGGTGGCGGCACCGGTTTGCTTATCGAGGATGGGCGTGTTGTACTCACCAACGAGCACGTGATTCGCGACGCATCCACCATCATGGTCCGGCTCAGTAACGGCCGCTCGTACTCTGTGCAGACTTGTGCGACCTTGCCTGGGCAGGATCTGGCACTACTACGAATCGAAGCACGTGACTCGGCGGGCCTGCCCCTCCGGACCGCGTCGGTCGCGCAGGGTACCGCTGTAGTGGCTGTAGCAGGCGCCCATTTCCCGCCAGCCGCCAGGAATAGGGTGGGCGTTATCACTCGCAACACCTGTTCGCTACAGAATCAACTGGACCCGGCCTGTCATCGCGATTATGCACACCTGCTGGAGAGTACGGCTGAACTGCAGCCAGGCTTCAGCGGAGGGCCGCTGCTCGACCGACAAGGCCGACTTGTCGGCATCAATGTCGCCACCGCAGGCGACGGAGCACGCGCTCGCGGCTATGCTCTGTGGCTCAGCCCCGAAGTGCAGAGGCAAATCAGAGAGTTGGCCCACGTTCTCCTTCAGTAGAAGCTATCCCAGAACCGCTTTCAGAGAGGGGGACAGTCCCCAGCGGTTTTGGGATCGCTTCTAATGGTCTCGCCCAGGGTTCCTCCCCGACCGCACGGCGCACGCATCCACAAGCAAGCCCTCAGGTGCAACGCTGCCCTGCCGCTCAGTAATGGGCGCAATCAATTTGTCCCAATGTGGTTCAGGGTTCTCGCCCACGTTCAAATTGAGGCCTCTTCGTATGGTTCCCGTACACCCCGGCGCATGATACTCAGGTCAACGGTATTGTTGCGATCAAACGCTAACCACACGCAGTCATGTAAAAAAAGGAGTCTGTAATGTTGAAGGCACATCCGTTCGTCGTAGTCATCGCAGTCGCCTTGGCCACCAGCTTTGCGTTGGCCGACCAGAACAGTTCGGCCGACTCGTCGTCGGGAGATGCATCAAGCAACTGGTATAACCAAGCGCCCGGCCAGCAGGGTCCAGCCGGAGAACAGCAGCAGTCTGCCGCCCAGCAAGAGCCTTCCTGGTACGGGTACCAGGAGCAGGGCCAACCTCCCCAGCAACAGAACCAGCAGGAGCAAAGCTGGAACCAGCCCTCGCAATGGAGTCAGCAAGGCCCGCAGGAACAGGGCTGGTATGAATATCACCCCGGCCAGCAACCCGGCCGCTACGGCCAAGGCTGGGGCCGTCAGGGTCAAGGCCAGTGGTATGGGCAGTCAGGCGCCATGAGCCAGCGTTTCGGACGCCAGCCGTTTTTTGGACGCCAAGTAATCGCCACCGTGGGCAAGATCAGCGAACAAAAGGTCAATACGAGCGACCTCGGCGTCCCGCAACACCATGATGTGGTCCAGATCACCACCCGCCGCGGCAACAAACTCTTCGTAGATCTGGGGCCTCAGCAGAATACAAAGAGCCTGCAGTTGTCGGCCAACACTCCGATCTTCGTTCGTGGCCGACTCGTTACTGCGAAGAACGGCGAGGACGTGCTCCTGGCCGACGAGGTCGGCAAGGTTTCGCAGTTGACCTCAATCAATCGACCGGGACAACAGGGCCGCTTCGGCTACGTGGAACCGGGACAACAGCAGCAAGGCCAGGGCCAAATGGGCCAGCAGCAGCAGAACCAGAACTGGAATCAGCCCAGCCAGCAGAATCAGCAGAACCAGTCCAGCATGCAAGGACAGCAAGGACAAGGACAGTCCAGCATGCAGAACCAGGGACAGTCTGGCCAATCGAGTGGCCAGCAGTCCGGACAGTCCAGCGGCCAGCAGAAGAGCCAACAGTGACCAAGGCCAAGCCGACAGAATGTCCGACTCAAGCCATCGTGGGTGGCCCGTCCATAGCGAGCTGCCGGTGAGTTGACAGCGTTAACGGCCTGGCCGGAATGCTGCACGAGAACTCAGTTTCAGGAGGAACTTGTCATGGCAAGATTATTGGTCCTGCTGTTGAGTGTCGGAATGCTGGGAGTCGTCGGTTGCGAACGAGGCAGAACCTACAAGGAGAAACCCTCCAAGAGCGAGACACCCAGCCAGGAGGCTGCCCCCGAGAGCACTCACCGCGGCGCCGACCACAACGTTGGCGAGTCGCCTGGCGAGCAGAGAAGCCAGGAAGGAGCCACTGCGACCCAGCCTGCTGAAGCGGGGCAGGAGACGGATTCCGGCCGCACCTCCGAAGAGGGTAGCTCAAAGCATCAGGGCGAGGCCGGCTCCGAAGAGAATCAGGCCACCGGTATGCAAGGCGAGACCGCGGGAACGCAACCCTCCAACGCCGGCAGCAGCGAACGCTGACGTAGCCGGCAAATGCGATATCGGGCTTGCTGAACCTTTGACCGGGGTTCAGCAAGGCCCGTGGCATATCCTCCCGATCGACGCGCTGTTGGTCGGGAGGATTGTCTATAGAGCGTCCTCCTCAGGGTTCGTCCTCGGCAGATTGCGTTCCGCACTGCACGGGAAGACGCCTCTACGTCTTGCTGATTCTCAACCCCTAGAATCACGCGTGATACGGATTGTGGCCTAAAACCGCTCTTAAAGGACCGAGGCAACTTGTTGCCGGCAATTAGCGTCACCAAGTTGACGCGCTCCTAAGTAAAGTCGCGATCTTCGGCACCTCATGCAAGTGGCTGGGCGCAACGGGAGGTGATTGGGTGATGACAGGGCTGGA
>JBJKSL010000224.1:0-5742 GCA_046704145.1 Phycisphaerae bacterium | reverse complement strand
CGTCGGCCTTGACGGTCTGCACGAACTCGCCGGTCAGTCCCTGGTAGGCCTCAACGCGAACGCCGGGGAATTCGGCCATCAGCTCGCGGACCATTTCAACGCGTTCTTCAGGGGTGAATAGAGCCTGCTTTTCGGGGTTGTGGCCCACGGCAATGATGAGCTCGTCCACCAAGCCGATTGCCCGCTTGATGATGTCCAGGTGCCCGTTGGTTATGGGGTCAAACGTGCCGGGAAAGACCGCCCGTATCGGCTTCGTCATAGACATGGTGCACCGCCTGGCCGCAATCGCACGCTGGGAGGGAGACCGTCGCCCGCCGCTGGCGTTGAATTCTGGGCTACTCGAATTCTAATAACTACGCCGAGCGTCCACAACGGTTCTCTTGCCCCTGTGCACTGCTCCTGCTACCATACGGAACTATGACGGATTGTCCGCATCTGGCGATGAACCTCCGACGACAAACCGGCCGATCGACTGGCACGCCGATTTTGCGCATTTACGGCACCAGCGGCATTGGCCGAGGCAGCATCGCTATTTCCATCGAACAACCTGGCGGATAGGGCAATCTTATGACCTTGCGATGAAAGCCCTGTCCGCCAACGGCAGGGCTTTTTTATTTGGGACAGTTGTCTAGACCGTTATTCGCGATTCCGCGGCGTCAGGTGTCCTCTTCAAGGACCGAGGCAACTTGTTGCCGGCAAGTTGCGTCAACAGGGTGACGCAGTCCTGAGAAAAGATGTCGTGTAACCGCGAATAAGCATTCAGATCGGATGGTGGCACATGGCTGGGGCCAAGCAACAACACGTTGAACTGTACGACACCACCTTGCGCGACGGCACGCAGGGGCAGAGCATCAGCCTCTCTCTGCAGGACAAGCTGGCCATCGCGGTTCGCCTGGACGACATCGGCGTGGACTACATCGAGGGCGGCTACCCGCTCAGCAATGAGAAAGACGCCGCCTTCTTCCGCGAGATCCGCACTCTCGGCCTGCGCAACAGCAAGGTGGTGGCCTTCGGCATGACTCGCCGCAAGGGTACTGCCGCCGAGAAGGATGAGGGCATGAACGCCCTGCTGTCGGCCGAAACGCCTACCGTGACCATCGTCGGCAAGACCTGGGACCTGCACGTTAATGAGGTACTGGGCATCAGCGAGAAAGAGAATCTCGCCATGATCGCCGATTCCGTCCGCTTCTGTGCCGGCCGCGGCCGCGAAGTGATCTACGACGCCGAGCACTTCTTCGACGGCTACAACAGTAACCCGGAATACGCGCTGCAGACGCTGATGGCCGCCCAGGAAGCAGGAGCCAGTTGCCTGTGCCTGTGCGACACCAACGGCGGCTCGCTGCCCGACGAGATCGGCCGAGCCATCGAGGCCATCAAGCCGCACGTGCCCGTGAGCGTGCGACTCGGCATTCACACGCACAATGACTCGGGCCTGGCGGTGGCGAACACGCTTGCCGCCATACAACACGGAGCGGTACAAGCCCAGGGGACGATGAACGGCATCGGCGAGCGCTGCGGCAACGCCGATCTGACTACGGTGGCGGCGAACCTGGGCCTCAAACTGAACAAGCAGGTGCTGGTCGATGGCGGGCTCAAGCGGCTGACCGAGCTGAGCCGCTACGTTTACGAAGTCGTCAATCAAATCCCGCAGGACGGTCAGCCCTTCGTGGGAGCGGCCGCTTTCGCACACAAGGGAGGCATGCACGTACATGCTGTTCGCCGCGTGGCCCGCAGCTACGAGCACATCGTCCCCGAGTCAGTGGGTAACTCGCGGCGAGTGCTTATCAGCGAGCTCAGCGGAGCCAGCGGCGTAGCCGAGAAGATGGGCCGCAAACTGGACGTGGCCCAGGACAAGAATCTGCAACGCAAGCTGCTCAAGCGTCTGCAGGAGAAAGAGAATTACGGCTACGTCTACGAGTCAGCCGAGGCCAGCTTCGAACTACTGTGCCGCAAAGAGGTCGGGCGATATCACCCCTTCTGGGACCTCGAGCACTGGCGAACCGTCGCCCTGCGCAATTCGGTCAGCGACGAGCCGGATACGGAAGTTATCGTCAAGCTGCGGGTCAACGAGACGCTGGAGCATCACGTAAGCGGCGGGAGCGGGCCAGTCGACGCCATGGCCAATGCGATCATCTGTGCCCTTCAGCCGCACTACCCCAACGTGGAGCACGTCAGGCTGATCGACTACAAGGTTCGCGTGATCAACCCTCGAGCGGCCACCGCCGCACGCGTTCGCGTGACCATAGAATTCCGTGACAACGAAACGCACGAGATCTACAGTACGGTAGGCGTCAGCGAAAACATCATCGAGGCGTCCTGGATAGCGCTGGTTGACGGTATCGAGTACAAGCTGATCAACGACGAAGACAAAGCCAAGTCCGCCGGCGGTCGTAAACGCAAAGCCGCGAAAGATTCGTGATTCGGCGGCATGCTGTCGTCGCGCGGACGCGTGGCCGTCGCAGATTGGCAGGGATCTGATGTGTGCTTCTGAGTTCGACATTCTGCCTTCAACATTCTACATTCTCTTCCCCTGTCTGCTGCTGGCGTTTGCATCGCCCCAGGCGGGAGCGGCCTCGTCGTCGAGCAAGCCTTCATCGGTGCAGCGTGTGCGACTGGCCACCTTCAACATCCAGGATCTGCGCAGCGACAAGCTCGAGCGCGTCGACGCCGCCGGCCACGGTGTGAACGCTCAGCTGCGCAAGGCGGCAGAGATCATTCAGCGAGTCCGGCCGGACATTCTGTTCATCAACGAGATCGACTTCGATCCGCAACAGCAGCAGAACGGTGTCCACTTTCAGGAGCGATATCTCGGCGTCAGCCAGGCCGGTCAGCCGCCGATCCGCTTTCCGTATATCTTTTTCGCACCGGTCAACACCGGCGTGCCCACCGGCAAGGACGTCGACAACGACGGCAAGTCTGACGGCCCTAACGACGCTTTCGGCTTCGGCCACTACCCCGGCGAGTACGGCATGGCTTTGTACAGCCGCTATCCGATAGACGTCCCCGCGGCGCGCACCTTCCAACACCTGTTGTGGAAAGACATGCCCGGCAACCTCATGCCCGACGGGCAAGCGGGTCGAGCACGGTTCTACGCCCCTGACGTGGCGGCTATCCTTAGGCTGTCGAGTAAAAGTCACTGGGATGTGCCCGTGCGCATCGACACGACCACTTTGCACGTGCTGGCCAGCCACCCTACACCACCGGTCTTCGACGGCCCGGAAGACCGCAACGGCCGGCGCAATCATGACGAGATTCGCTTGTGGGCAGACTACATCACCGACGGGCCGACAGCGGACTATATCGTCGATGACCAGCAGCGACGCGGCGGACTGGCCGACGGAGCTCTTTTCGTGATCGTGGGTGACCTGAACTCCGATCCGTTCAAGATGGAAGCGCACGCCGCGTACCGTGCGCCAACCGTCCAGATGCTGTTGCGGCATCCGCGCGTGCAGGACCCCAAGCCACGCAGCCCCGGCAGCGCGGCCGACGCAGGCGACTATCCCGGCGACAAGAACACGCGAACGAACGAGTTCGGGCGTATAGACTACGTGCTGCCTTGTCGAGAACTGTCCGTCCGCGATGCTGGCGTATTCTGGCCAGCCGCTGGCGACGCCCTGCAGTCGCTGGTCAGTGAACCCGACCCGGCCAGCGATCATCACCTCGTCTGGCTGGATGTCGCGATACCTAACTCTGCCAGGCCCTAAGCAACGCGGCCCGGCATCTTGTCCCGCGCGACCGAAGCCGAGATAATGCCACCCATGAGTAACGCAGCTCGCCCCAGAATTGTCGTCACCGAGAAGTACACCGAATCCGCCACGGCCAAGCTAGCGGCTGCAGGCGAGGTCGTGCAGCTCAACAAGCCTGACGAGGCTCAGCTCATCGCCGAGGTCGCCACCGCCGACGCTCTGGTCGTCCGCACCTACACCCACGTCACCGCACGCGTGATCGAGGCTGCCAAAGCTGGCGGCCGGCTCAAGGTTATCGGCCGAGGCGGCGTAGGTGTGGACAACATCGACGTGCCCGCGGCAGTCGCGGCTGGTATCACCGTGGTCAACACGCCGGCCGCCAGCACGCAGGCGGTGGCGGACCTGGTCGTCGGTCTGATAATCGCCGCCCAGCGGAAAATCGTCGAATTTGACCCGCGCGTACGGCAGGGCGAGTTCAACTCGCTGCGGTCCGAAGCTCCCCAGGCCATCGAGTTGCGGCATCAGACGCTTGGCGTTATCGGCATGGGCCGCATCGGCCGGGCGGTCAGCGAACGGCTGCACCTGGGCTTCGGCACGCGGGTGATTTACTACGATATTCGCGAGATCGGCTATCTGCCGTTCGCGGCCGAGCCGCAGGACAGTGCCGAGGCCGTATACGCTAATGCCGATATTGTGACGCTTCACGTGCCACTGACCAGGCTGACTCGCGGCATGATCGACGACAAGGCCCTGTCGCATTTCAAGCCGACAAGCATCCTTATCAATGCGTCGCGAGGTCCGGTAGTGTTGGCTGAACCGCTGGCCCGGGCCTTGGAGGAGGGCCGCCTCGCCGGAGCCGCCATCGACGTTTACGATCCCGAGCCGCCGCCCGCGGGTTTCCCTCTGTTTTCGGCCCCAAACTGCGTGCTGACCCCGCACGTGGCTGCCCGATCCAAGGAAGGCATTGCCGGCATGAACGATGTTGTAGAGGATATTGTCGCAGTTCTGCAGGGCCGCGAGCCGATGTATCCGGTGGAGCCTGAAGACTGTTGAAAGGCGGGATGCCGTCTGCGACCCGCTAGATTTGGAGCACTTATCGTCATGTCAAAGTATCTCGTCACCGGCGGTGCAGGTTTTATCGGATCGCATATCGTTGAGCGGCTCGTTCGTGACGGCCAGAGCGTTCGTGTGCTCGACAATTTCGCAACCGGCAAGCGCGAGAATCTCTCCCCCTTCATGGGCAAGATCGAACTCGTCGAGGGCGACCTGCGAAAACCGGCCGACTGCGCCAAGGCCTGCGCCGGCGTGGAGATAGTCTTCCACGAGGGAGCTCTGCCGTCCGTGCCCAAGTCGGTGGCCGACCCCGTATCAACGCATGACGCCAACATTAACGGCACGTTCAACGTCCTTATGGCGGCCCGTGATGCCCATTGTCGCCGCGTTATCTTTGCCGCCAGCAGCAGTGCCTACGGCGATCAGCCGGAGCTGCCCAAGCGCGAAACCGCAGCCCCTGCGCCGCTGAGTCCGTACGCGGTGCACAAACTGCTCGGCGAGTACTACCTGAGCGTCTTCAACAAGTGCTACGGCCTGGAGACGGTGGCACTGCGCTACTTCAACGTCTTCGGCCCACGCCAGGATCCCAAGAGCCAATACGCCGCCGCTATCCCGGCGTTCGTCACCGCCATTCTCCGCAACGAGCCGCCGACCATCTACGGGGATGGCGAACAAACCCGCGACTTCACCTATATTGACAACGTCGTGCACGCGAACCTTCTGGCGGCCAATGCTCCGAAGCTGGCGGGCGAGGTCGTCAATATCGCCTGCGGCGAACGCGTCTCCGTCAACCAGATCATCGGTGTCATCAATCAACTGCTGGGCAAGAACGTGCCCAGCAAGTTTGTGCCCGAGCGTCCCGGCGACGTGAAGCATTCGCTGGCGGACATCACACTGGCTGAAAAGGTACTGGGCTTCAAGCCCATCGTGTCCTTTGCTGACGGCCTGAAACGCGCCCTCGACTGGTACAAGGCTAATCTCGCGTAAACTGCCCATGCACGCG
>JBJKSL010000223.1:0-5810 GCA_046704145.1 Phycisphaerae bacterium | reverse complement strand
GTCTTGGTGATGCCCTCATCGTGCTGGCTACGCTTAGCCAGACGCAGCTTTCCCTTGGCCTCCGCCAGATGCAGTTTGGGCACATCCACCGGCTTGACCAGCAAGGTGACCGACTTGGTCAGAGAGGCACCGGTCTCGGCGGCACTTCCGATATCCTGACCGACTGCCAACACTTCGACATTCTGCAGGATCGTCTTGCTGATCGACTCTCTGGAGCCGCGATCGGGACTCTCCAGCAAGGCGATCACATCAACCCGGCTGCCCGGCTTGATCCAGCCCGCAACACCGGTGGACTCATCAGTTTTGACGGCCACCGCCCGATAACCATCCGGAATTCGCACCGCCATGCCGGGCGGGGTGCCCTTGGCAGCGAGATGCATGGGCGCGATCACCGCCCCCTTGGGGACCGGCCAGCTCGTCACGCGGCCAACCACTTCCTTCTTGTCGTGAAAACAGGCCTCCGACAGGCCATCCTTGGGTACGTGTCGAACCTCTACCATGGCATCCGTGATTTCCAGCGTGGGCTCGATATTCGTAGCCGCGTACACCACTTCGACAGTCTGGGTGTTCGTCGCCCCTTTGGCCTTCTGCAAAACGTTGACGAACGCCTTCAATGCCACTAAACCGACGCCCAGCCCGACTACCAATGGGATAATCGCCCGACCTCTCATGGTTCACTCCTCTCCCGTGCAATCGGCCCGACCCACACAAGCCCGTACCGCTTGCACCGGCAAGGGAACGACGAACCGTCGAACCCCACTTCCAACGAAAATCAATTCGAACTCAAGCTTTCAATCTGCAACGTCACAACTTCGATTACGTCTCTGTCGCAATTATGTCGCTTCCTTCATCATGGAGCATGAAGCGACCATGTCCGTGGTCCGTGGTCCCGAACTGGCTCCGCCTCCTAACAAGTTGACCAGAGTCCGCGGATTGGGCAGGATGCCTCCGCCCACCAGGCTCGCCTTGGTCCAGGGCACGTGCACCGTGACCGTCACGGTTTGCATACTGTTGGCATCGGTGGTCTTGGTGATCTGCAGGTGATAGCCGTCCGAGGCCGTGTCGCCGCTGGCCGCACTCAGCCCCGTGCCGGCGACAGCTTGACTGAAACGGGCTGCGATGTCCGCGTCGGTGGAACCCGGCAAAGTGCCTTCACGACACGCCTCGCGCGTGGCACTGGTCAGGTTTGACTGCAGCATGAACACCCAGCCATACTCGATGATTCCGAACACCATCCCCAACAGAAGTGGAGAGACCACGGCCATTTCGACCGTCGCCCCTCCCCATCGACTCCATCGAGATCGCTTCACGCCGCTCTTGTTTGCTATTCCCCTCACGGCTCACACTCCTACCTTGGCTCCAACCAGCGTTCTGCACGTCGTTGCCGGATCACCAGAGCTACGACGTCAATCTGCCCGCCGTAGCATTGGCAGATCCATCCTCGCCGGATGATCGCCCATCACAGCGGCAGATGCCCCAGGAAACTCTGAGCGAAGTACACGATCAGGGTGCCGATGGTCAGCGGGACGCCATAAGGCAGCAGCTGCGATGAACTGCCGAAGCTCTTGGCGGACCCGAACTCGCTGAACACCGTCGAGCGGCTGGATACTTTCACCGCGATAGTGCACAGGTTGCCGTAGGCATGCCACAGTCGGCCCGTCGAAAGAATCATGACTACCGCGATGACTCCACCGACCACCGCTCCTGCGCAGAAGGACATAAACGTCAGCCAGGGCCCCAGCCATACGCCGATGGCCATCATCAGCTTGACGTCGCCGGCCCCCATGCCATGCATAAGCCATGGAACAATCAGAGTGGCAAACCCGACCAGCAAACCCAGGCCACCAGCGGCGATGCCACTCCAGCCAAAGAACCACCCCTGAGCCATGAAACCCAGTGCGGCTATGGAGGCATTCAGCCAGTTCGGCACCTTTCGCTGCGCGTAGTCGATCCACGAGGCAATCAGAATCCCCGGCACCATGATCGCGCACGTCGTCAGTTGATACTCAGAAATCATCAGTCAGTTCCCCTTTTTCAACTCTGTCCTGCCAGCCCGGCCTATGCCGCGGGGCCATTTCTCGGATGCTGTCGTTTAAACGTGATTGCGTAACCACCGTCTCAACATAGGGACGGGGGCGCCCGTTCCCCTCAACGGGCCCCCCGTTCCGTGTTCACGCGATGTGGGCCGTTTCGCCCACTAAACAGCCCTCAGCTATTAGCCGTTGCCGTCCGGCAGGTTGGCCTGGACGTTCGTGAACACGCTCTCGACCTTCTGGCCGAGGGTCGTGATCGCCGTCAACGCCACGATGATGATCAGGGCCAGCATCACAGCGTACTCGGTTGCCGTCGGGCCATCTTCACTCTGCAGAAAACGCTTGACCAAATTCATTGCCTTCTCCTTTTCCAAGACCTTGGACGCGGCACAACGCCGCTGCCTGCCGGCCAGCCCCTTTCCCTTGGACTTGCGGCATGCCAGTACAAGACCGGAACCACTCCGATCTACGCTGCCCGGCGACTCCGTCACCGAGCGTTGTTTCGTGCTCGGATGGCCTGCCGCAACTTCCTTCCCCCCGGCAGGCCCGCAGATGCGTTCCGCAGCAGCTTCAACCTTCGCGTAATCGGCTACTTGCCGCTGCGTCTTCGCTTGATTGCTCTTAACTTTTCAACAGACAGGGAATCTTTAAGAAACAATTGTTAGTGCTGCAAATCGAAAATGGGTGCAAAAAGGTGGAAAAACAGCCACCCCCTGCCGCCAGCACTGAAATCTCCACTTTTATGGGAGCTGCTCGAAAAAAACTTTGCCCCGATTGCCAGACCCGCACAAACCAACCGTCCACGGCGTTGCTGTTTTCCCTCTTCTTCCATCAGCTTCAGTTCTTGCGGTTGTGGGGCTGGTGGGTAATCTCGGACCTGGCATGTTGCAGTTGACGGCGTGGCAGTTACCATCTCTCCCATGCAGCGACCGTCCCAGATTCAAGCTCTGCGAATCTTCCCTCTGGCGATCCCTTTGCGTAAGCCTTTTGAGCATGCCGCGCACACTCGCCAGACGGCCGACCCCGTCGTGGTCGAAATCGAACTGGCCGACGGCACACTGGGATATGGCGAAACGCTGGCCCGCCCCTATGTGACTGGCGAAACCTCACAAGGTGTGGTCAATACTATTCAGCGCGTTTTGGTCGAGCTTCTGCTCGAACTACGTCCGGCCAGTTTTCCGGACGCTCTCGAAAGCATCGACGCCCTACCCTGCCGCGACCCGGACGGCGCAGTGATAACCGCCAGCCGTGCTGCGGTGGAGTTGGCCCTGCTGGACGCCTACAGCCGTCACTTTGGACGTCCTATAAGCGAGGCCGCGGGGTGGCTCGGGCTCGGTCGGCTCGGTCCGCCCGGCAGCATCAACCGTGTTGCCTACAGCGCGATCGCCTCCGGCCGACGCACTGCCGGCCTGGCCCGCAAGGTACGGATGATGTACTGGTACGGCCTTCGCGATTTCAAGCTGAAGGTCGGCTACGAGGACGATGCCGATCGAGTGGCCATCGTCTGCCGCACGCTGGGCCGCTCCCTCGGCCGCACGACCACTTTGCGAATCGACGCCAATGCCGGCTGGACTTTGGAGCAGGCTCTCGCCCGGTTGAAGAGCTTCCCACTCGAGAAGATCACCTGTGTAGAACAACCGCTGGCCAGGATTGACGACGAATATCTGTCCCAGATCTCCAGCAACCTGCCCGTGGCCATCATGCCCGATGAGTCCCTTGTCACCATGGACGACGCACAGCGTCTCGCGAATGCCGTGGGCTGGTTCAACATTCGCATCAGCAAGAACGGCGGCCTGTTGCCCGCCCTTCGGCTCGCCCATTTTGCCCTTCACAACGGACTGAAGTACCAGCTCGGCTGCATGGTCGGCGAAACCAGCATTCTCTCGGCGGCCGGCCGTCGCTTCCTTGAGAATGCCCCAGAAACCGCCTTCGCGGAAGGCAGCTACGGCCGCTTCCTGCTTGCCGGCGACATCGCTGACCGCCCCTGCAATTTCGGCTGCGGTGGACGCGTCAAATCTCTCCCCGGCTTGGGGTGGGGAGTTCAGGTGAACCCCGATCTGCTACGCCGCCACGCCGCAACGCCACCCATTGAGATCAGGTTTTGACCTCGCGGAAACCTCCAGTCCACGCGGTACCCGGCCGCTGAGCGCACAGAGTGAGGCTTCGTACGGCCATTGACTGCGTTGGGGCATCGACCGCGCTAGGCACCTGACCCATTTTTCAAAGTCTCTTCGTCCCCCCTCAAGGCATTGCCTAAGTTTACCTGTACTACATCCACCTTAACCAGGGAAAAGGGAGGACCCCATGTCCATGCTGAAAGGCTCGCGCTGGTCGCACTTCACGGTGTTGCTGTGCGTCTGTGTTTTCGCGCTCAGTGGAACTGCGTTCGCTGTTGTGGGCGACATCGACGAGGACACCATCCCAGATGCGATCGACAACTGTCCCACCGTACCCAACACCGAACAGATTGATGATGACAATGACGGCGTTGGCGATGCGTGCGACAATTGCATCAATTACAACCCAGGGCAGGAAGACACGGACGGTGACGGCTTGGCCGATGCGTGCGACAACTGTCCATCGGTACCCAATCCGGACCAAGCCGACGGCGACAACGACGGCGTAGGCGATGCCTGTGACAACTGTCCATCGGTGTCCAATTCGGACCAAACCGACGACGACGAGGACGGCGTAGGCGATGCATGCGACAAGTGCCCGGGGCAGTACAATCCGGGACAGCAGGACACCGACGGCGACGGTTTGGCCAACGCCTGCGACAACTGCCCGTTCGATTACAACCCAGGCCAGGAGGACGCCGACGGTGACTTCGTTGGTGACGCCTGCGACAACTGCGAGAATTACAATCCCGACCAAGGCGACCGCGACCATGACGGCCTGCCCGACGCATGCGACAATTGCCCCGAATACTACAACCCGGATCAGGCGGACACGGACGGAGACGGTCTGGCGGATGCGTGCGACAACTGTGCGGATGTCCCCAATCCCGGCCAGGAGGACACCGACGCTGACTGGTACGGCGATGCCTGCGACAACTGCCCCACCGTGTGGAACCTGGACCAGGCTGACTCCGACGGCGACGGCGTAGGCGATGCCTGTGACAACTGTCCGAATTACAACCCCGGCCAGGAAGACACCGACCAGGATGGCTTGGCTGACGCGTGCGACAACTGTCCCGCCACGGGGAACCCTTTGCAGACAGATACAGACAACGACGGCGTGGGCGATGCGTGCGATCTGTGCCCCACCGATCCGCAGAAGGCAGACGCGGGAGTCTGTGGCTGCGGCGTCCCTGACACCGATTCCGACAATGACGGCGTCCCCGACTGCATTGACGCCTGCCCGGAAGATAACGCGAAGACCCAGCCGGGCTCCTGTGGATGCGGCGTCTCCGATGCGGACACCAACGGCGATGGCGTGCCCGATTGCTTTGCTATCGACCTGTGCCCCGACGATCCGAACAAGACTACACCTGGCGTGTGCGGCTGTGGAGTATCGGACGATGATGCTAATGGCGACGGCGTGCCGGATTGCCTGAAGATCGACCTATGCCCGAGCGATCCCGACAAGAGCGAACCGGGCGTTTGCGGCTGCGGAGTGCCGGACACGGACGCCAACGGCGACGGCGTGCCGGACTGCATCACAGTCGACCTGTGCCCCAATGATCCTGACAAGACCCAGCCCGGCACCTGCGGCTGCGGTGTAGCGGATACCGATGCCAACGGCGATGGCGTGCCCGACTGCCTCAGCGTGGATGCC
>JBJKSL010000222.1:0-3427 GCA_046704145.1 Phycisphaerae bacterium | reverse complement strand
TTATCTTCGACCGGCAGGAGACGTCGCCCACCTTCTCGCGAGCTCGTGACAAGGCCGGGATCAAGATCGCCACCAGCAGTGCGAAAAAGCCCACCACAACGAGGATCTCCAGCAGAGTCATTGCCCTGCGCCCCTGATCACGTGCTGCGCTGTTCCGCTTGCGGCTTTGCATATTCTCCTCGCGGTGGCGGTGCTGCATGATGCTCTACTCCGCCTGGCTCGATGCCGGCTGGCTCTGCGACTCAGGCAGGAAGGACTTCATCAGGTCGTCGGGCCAGTCCCGACTGATGCAGCGGGTCTGCTTCGTTCTCATGGAGTACAAGACCAGTTCCGGCCGGTTGGGCGAACCCCACACGTTGCCCGGCGGCACCACCAGCGAGAGCTCATCGTCATTGAGCCATGCCGGACGCTCCAGCAACTTCCAATCTCCCTTGGGCGAGATTTGTTCAACAGCACCGGTGGCGAACGTGTAATAGGCGACTTTTTCATCGCCAAGCAGGGTGACGCCGGTACCATCCGGCCGCACCTCAAATATGCCATACTCGAAGCCTTCGAGCGGCGCGTGAGCCAGTGCTCCGGCCGTCAGCATGGGAGCGATGGTAGCCCGTTTCTGGGGATCCAGGCAGAACAGGGAAGCGCCCGTAGGTGAATCAGCTGTGGCGGCCGGCAGGGTGATGGGCATGGCGCTGAAGAGAATGCGGCCGTCTTTGAGGCACACTACTTTTGTGCTCAGAGAGAAGAGCGTGCCCGCCAGTGGAACGGCGCCGCCTATCTTCAGTTCGCCGTTGTCGTCTGCGATCGTTCGTTGCGTGATGGATCCAAGTACAACGGTATCGGAGTCGGCTATCTTGGTAGTGGCATAGGCAAGGCATTTGCTGTCAGAAGACCAGTCAGGGTGCAAGGCTACGATTTTTTCAACCACTTGCGGCGGTGTGGATGCCCCCAGCGCAACGACCATCAGGCTGACCTTATTGGCTTTCTTTATCGCCTCTTCGTTTCCCGCCTCCGCATCCGCGAGCAGCGTGTAAGCCAACTTACTGCCATCTGGTGAGACAAGCATGGAGTTTACATTACACAGAGATCCCGCCAGTACGCGACCGGGTTCCAGGCTGTCTGCATGGACCGTGCATTCACGCAGAATGTCTGCACTAATCGGCTTCTTGGCCTCCTTTTCCAGGCCGGGCGTGCCCTCAAGCAGTCCGGGCTCCCGCTCGCGGATGTACAATACCAGAGCCTCTTGCTCAGCAGCTCCCAACGAGTCAATCAGCGCCGAGTGCTTGGATACAAAGGGTTGTGTTTCGCCATGATATGCCCGGAGTTCCTCAATGATAGGCCTTGCCACCTCTTTGACGCGTGCCGCCTGCTCGACGGTGAGAAACTTGTCAATCTCAGAGAAGCTTGAGACTGGCTCGTTGGACAGTGCCACTATGTGCCCACTATCAGGCATCCAGGCCACTTCAAAGACTTTGAGGCTTTGCGGCTTGGAAATGTGGCCCTGTGCATTGGCTACGTATACCTGGCCATCGGAGAGGATGACCGCACGCTGCCCGTCCGGCGACCAGAAAACCCGCCTGGGCAGGCACTCGGTGTCCACGCCAAGCAGAGCTCCGCAGAGGAGCAGGAAGGGAATTGAATGCCATTTGTTAATCTTCATGTGTCACCTTTCATGTGGGCTTTAGGGCTTGTCGCCACTGTTGGTCGATGGTCTTGTCGGCCGTCCGGGTCGGTTTGGCTTCCATCTGGTCGCGCTGTTTACGCAGCCGCTCGATCGACCAGAAGCCTGCCTCAGAGGCGTACCTGCCGGGGTTGGCGTTGGCCTCGGCAATGGGGGAAGCGGGCTGGTGAGTTTCGGCGATCTGTTGCGGCTGGTTCGACGGCGTCGGCGCGTGCAGCCGACCAAGTCCAACGCCCAGCAGCACGCAGGCCGCCAGTGCCCCCGCGTAGGTCAACACGCGAATTCGCCGCCGCCAGCGTTCGATCTGCATGAAGCCGGCCACGGGGAAAGCGGGCAACGATGATGGCGCCGGCTCGCGCAGTACCCGGCGAGCGGCCTGCACCGTGGTATCGATGCCGCGCACGATGGCTGCGGCCTGAGGATCGCACGCAATGTACGCCTCCAGCAACTGCCCGGCCTCGGGAGTTAAGCCGCCCAAAGCCCGGTCGGTTGCCAATCGTTCCAAAGATTCACGATCCATAATGAACCTCACACGACCGGCTGGAAGCCGGTCCCACACAAGGCAAATCCGGTCCCACACAAGGCCAATCTAGCTGGTTGCCTCAACCGACGTTGGCAGCATTTCACGCCGAAGTTGTTGAACGGCGGCGTGCAGACGCGAACGCACCGTGCCGATGGGGATCGACAACACGGTGGCGATCTCCTCGTAGGTCAACTCATCCCGCAGCCTCAGTTCGAGCGTCTCGCGCAGCTTGTCGGGGAGGCGGCGGATGGCCTCGCGCATGTGATCGATCTCGGTCGCGTGCGAGTCCTGTTCGCTGGCGAGGGCGGACTCATCCAGGCCCGGCAGTTCCCGCCGGCGTCGCAGCGCCGACACCGCCCGGTTGCGAGCGATGGTGAACAGATAAGCTCGCGGCGAAACGGCCTGGGCCAACCGATCCAGACGGCGTAAGGCCTGCACGAAGGTCTCGTGGAGCAGATCCTCGGCCATGCCGGCGGGCCCCCGCCGGCGCAGAAACGCCAGCAAGGCCGGACCGTGGGCCTCGTACAAGCTCTCAAGTTGCCGAACCGCCTCGCTCATGCCATTACCGTAGCCTGATTGCGATCATTACCTCATAACTCCCTGCACCCCGCACGTCGCACAACCCAGGTCAAAAGTTCGTCGAGAATACCTCCATGCCGCCGCCCGTGTACCGCATTCGGCGTCCGCGGCCCGTGCCGGCGAGCGACGTTGGCTGCCGCAATCTTATATTACTCCTGAGGTTAACGCATCTTGGACGCATGCCTCATACTCTTTCGGAAATCCGCCTCCTGTCGGGATATTATTTCATAACCATCTGGCGGAGAACCGAGCCTCACGCAACCCCTGAAAGCGCCGGGAGTATAAGACAGGGGCGAACTACGCCCACACTGCGCCGACGGGGGAAGGGCCTTGCGGCGGGCTGTCGTACGCACGCCCACCCCAGATCCGGAGTGATTGGAGGCATGGCAGTGGCCTGCGAAACGGGAAACAGACCAGTGAGTATCGGCGATATCCTTCTTGAACGCGGGAAGATCACCCTGGATCAACTCGACACCGCCTTGGCGGCCCGCAAGACCCCCTACGACCGCCTCGACCGCATTCTGGTTCAGCTCGGCTTCGTTAACGAACGCGACGTGCTCGAAGTGCTCGGCGAACAGATGAGCATTGCCGTCATCGACCTCAGCCAGACCGACCTGGACCCTGCCGTGCTCAAGGAGGTGCCTGCCCGC
>JBJKSL010000221.1:0-4036 GCA_046704145.1 Phycisphaerae bacterium | reverse complement strand
ACGCGGCCTTTACCAGCGCGTGCCGATAGTAGTGATCCTGCGAGCCGAAGACATCATCCAGGTAACGCCCCTTGCGGCCGGCTTCTTCCAGCAGGTTGTAGAAGACCACGTCATGGCCGGGATGATGCTCGACGATCGGCCGCACCGTAGCCGTCTCATGCGCGTAGAACACGGTCCGAAACGCCCCGCTGCCATCGAACTGCGTGGCCAACGCCGTCGGCAGACCCATGAACTCATGTGCCACGACTACACATTGGTCCGGCCGACTGGCCGCCCCGAGTGCACGCAACGCTGCCAACGCCGGCTGGGCCAGTTTGACGTAGAGATCGTATTCCCAGGAATGCTCGTAACGCAGAGAGTCAATGCCGAACTGGCTCCACAGGCCTGCCTTGAACAGGTTGATCCTATGCAGGTTCATGCGCGAGACATCGATCAGCACCGCCTCGGGCCTGCACGTCGCCCCGGTGTGCGGGTTGGTGTACGTACGATGGCCGTAGACCATGTGAACGTGGAACTCGTGGCAGACGCGGCGCAGCGCATCTGCGACCTGCTGGTGGCGGGCGATGCCGTCGAGACTGCTGAACAGCACCTCGCCGCCCTCGCCGAGTCGATCCGCCGCCGCCTGTTCGCCTGCGAACAACGGGCCAATCAATATCGTGCGCAGATCAGCCGCCTGGTAAGGCTGACTGGTGAGCAGACCTTCCAGCACGGCACCTATGCCGCCAACCTTGCAGATGGCTTCATGCGTGACGTGAGCAAGCGTACGCGTCTGATTGGTGGTGAACCGATGAATCATCAGGCCCCCATGATCCAAGGCGACTTCTTTTACCCATCACACTTCTTGGCACTCATGCTCCCCGCGGCGTCCCAAACACTATCCGTAATAAAGCTACGGGCGCGCCGCCGCGCACAAAAAGACGCGAACGCGTCTACGTGCAATTATTGGCGGGAGAGTGCCTCTTGTCCCTGAGCAATATCAGAGTTTGTTCATTGTGCCAGCGCCTGTCGCAACAGCGACCAGTTTCAGCCAGTATAGCCCGGCACACCCACCCAGCGAGGCAGAAAACCAACAATTATCGGCGCAAGTTGGTCAACAGCCTTTTCCCGTCCGTCCCTGATGATTATCGCCCCCACAGTGTGTCCACTCAATCGGAGTTCTTAAGCAAGCGCACCGAACGATTGCGTTCCCGCTGCAAATAGTTTTGAGAACGCGTCTCGCCATCCGCCGTGACATACACCGCTCGCCGATCGCCCACCACCGGACACTCGGCCGAGCACAAGCCGCAGCCTATGCACAGCCGCGTATCGATCTTGGGCACCTTGATTTCGAGGTTGATCTCTACGAACTCACCCCGAACAGGCGTCTGCGCGAAGGCCTCGCCGTTGAGGAGTTCACCGCTGGCCGGGTCGCGTTCGCCGATGGTGAGCACCTCGTTGTCGTTATCGAGTATGCGATGCGTTTCACTCGTGCCGTTGCGATGTATCACGCGAATGTAGTAGCGCGTTGTCTGATCGCCCTTGAACTGGCTCGGCCGGAACCAACAGCCCTCGCCGAAAACCTGTCCCGGAGGCGGACAGTCGGCCAGCATGATTTGCGTACTTGTCGCAGAGGTCACCTGCTTCTTACCGTCACGGATGAGCATCTGCCGATACTCGCAATGCACCGCCTTGGGCGATGTGGGGCAGACCTCCTCGCAGACCACGCACGGAATGTTCTTGCTCCACGGCAAGCATCGGCCGAGATCGTAGTGCGCCGTGCCAACTTTCACGGGCCCCTGCTTCTCGAAGGGCCCATAGCCAAGCTTCTGCTCGATGCTCAGTTGCTGAATCGCCCCCGTCGGACAGACATGTCCGCAAGCGGTGCAGTTCAGCTGACAGAAGCCCATGCGGAAGTTCATCACCGGCGTCCACAGCCCCTCAGGCCCCGCCTCCAGCATCGCCGGCTGAAGCACGTTGGTCGGACACACGCGGATGCACTGGTCGCACTTGATGCACCTCGCGAGGAACTCGAGTTCCTCCACCGCACCCGGCGGACGCACCACACTCGACGAGAAATCCCTGGTGGTCTTGCCGGACAATTTCACGAACGGATAGAACAGCACCCCCACCGCTCCCGCGTAGATCGCTCGCCGCAGCGGCAGATCCGGCGAAGACACCTCGTGCTTGCGCGTCGGCAGGAACGCAAAACGCAGCGAACCATGCGGACAGTCCTCGATACAGTTGAAGCAACCGAAGCACTCGCTCTTGCGCAGGTTTGCGTGCGGGTCGCATGCTCCCTCGCAACTCTTGAGGCACAGGCCGCAGTCCGTGCACTTGATTGGATCGCGTTCAATGCGCCAAAGCGAAAATCGACTCAGCAGTCCGAGCAGCGCACCGAGCGGACACAGCACGCGACAGAAGAAACGCGGAATCAACACGTTCAAGCTGATGAACAACAGCACCAGAAACCCGATCACCCAGCCGAACTGGTGCAGCTTCGGGTCACCGAAAGCTCTGGCCATCGGCTCCGGCAGGTTCAACGCCGGCAAGAGCGACGTAGTGAACGAGCGGTATAACAGGCAGATCGGGTCGCGCAATCCAATCTGCACGGTGCCGAAGACCGCCGCCGCCAACATGCCGAGCAGAATGCAGTACTTCAGAGTGTAGATCGGCCGATAGCGGTTCAATTCGATCCGCTCTTTGGTTTTCCGTTTGTTGAACACCCAGCCGGTAAAGTGATGGATGATGCCAAAGGGGCAAATCCAATTGCAGAAGACACGGCCCAGGAACAAGGTGGGAATCAGCACCACCAGTGCCCAGGCCAGGCCCTTGTACAGCGTATGCGTGGTAATCGCGGTGGAGATCGCGACCAGCGGATCGATTTCGAGGAACTTGCTGACCCAGAACTTCAACGCGGGGGCATCATTCAACCAGGCAAAACTGGTCACGAAGACGAACGTCAGGAATAACGCCAGGACGACGGTCTGAACGACAATGCGCGCAGTGGTGATCCGCATGCGAGGGTATGTTACCGCAAGCCGGCACACCTTTCACGCGGCGGACTACTTTTTGCCGGGCAGATTGCAGTCGCATGGAGCGGGAATGAGACAGATGAACTCGCAGGTATCGTTGCTGGTATTGCAGAACTGATGCGTTTCGCCTGCCGGCACAAAGATGACGTCGCCCGTCTTGAAGGGCCGATCACCCTCGGCACCGTGAGCCAGCCCCTCACCCTTGAGAACGAGAATCTCGTGTTCGTAGTCGTGGACGTGGTGCGGAGTACACCCGCCGGCCTCGACCTCGAAATGTCGCATGTGGAAATTGCCCGCCCCGTCCTCAGGCCCGATTAGCACGCGGATGCGTGCCCCCTTGGCCCCGGTGGCGACGACAGGCTCCTGCCGGTGAGCTTTGATGGCGCGGATCTTCATGGCAGACAGTCTAGCACGACCGCACTGATCCGATCAACGTCCCGGCGAACGAGACCGTTGCAGGTTCAAACCGCGGAGAACATCTCGGCAGACTCCGCCATCGCTCCGCCCTGGCCGACGCGGGCCAGGATGGTCATGCGTACAAGATCGGCCAGGCTCTCGGCCTGCGACTTGGCCATGATGCGGCCGCGGTGGAATTCGATAGTCTTGTGGCTAAGTCCCAGTTCCAAAGCCACCATCTTGTTGCTCTTACCCTGCAGAAGCAGATCCAGCACCTGCTGCTCCCGCTCGGTAAGCGAAGCCAGACGCGCCCTGACGCCGGCGGTCCTCTCGGCTTCTTCCCTGTAGCGAAGATCCAGGGCGATGGCCGCCTTGACCGTATCCAGCAGAACCTGCTCCCGGAAAGGTTTGGTCAGGAAATCGACCGCCCCCCGCTTCATGACCTCCACGGCCACTGAAACGTCGCCATGCGCGGTCAGGAAGATCACCGGCAGTTGGACTTCGCTGGCTCGCAACTGTTGCTGAAGCTCGAGCCCATCCACGCCCGGCAACCGCAGATCGAGGATCAGACAGCCGGGCTGATCGTTGCGATAGCCGTCCAGGAACTCCTGCGCCGATGGGTATGACAC
>JBJKSL010000220.1:0-6583 GCA_046704145.1 Phycisphaerae bacterium | reverse complement strand
TGCCGCTGAAGACGGGGCCGTGGAAGCCTTCGACCTCAACATTGGCAAGCATGCCGTCCTCGAGCTGCTCGATCTGGGCCTCATGCACGCGAACCTCGACCTTCATCATGCTTGTGTCCGGCAACTGGATGAGGATCTGGCGTTCGTGGACCTCGGCACCGGTTTCAATGGACGGCGTGTTGTGCCACCAACCTTCACGTGCGTAGACCACCAGGCCTGGGGCGGGGGCCAGGATTCGGGACTTGGACTTCTGGTCCTTCAGCTTGGCCAGTTTCTCGCGGGTGATCTCCAACTCGCTCTTTTTGGCCTCCACGTCCGCGGTAGCCTTGGCATCGGAGGCTTCCGCGGTTTTCTTCTGACGGTCCAGCTCTTTCTCCGCCTCGCGGACGTCGGAAGCCTTCTCTTCCAGCGTCATGGGCACGGTGTACCGCTTGAGCACCTCCAGGGCCAGCTTGGCTTTGGCCACATCCAGGCCCGCTGCGTAGTGGTTGAATTTGGCGTCGGCCAGTTCGATGCGGGTGATGAAGCCCTGATCGAACAGGTCCTGGGCGTCCTTGAAATCCTGCTCTTCGCGTTGGAGGACCATGTTGGCCTTGTCGACCGCGAGCGTGGCTTCCTGTTCGGCCTCCTTCTGCTCGCCCTGGATGTACTTTTCCTGTGCGAGCTTGGCCAGCTTGAGTTGCAGTTCGGCCTTGCGGATATCGCTGGCGCTTTGATCGCGGCTGATATCGCGGGTCTTCACGGCTGCTTCATAGTCGGAGGTCGCCTTGGCCTCGGTGCTCTCGGTGTCGCGGATTTTGTCGTCGATCTCATTGCTGGCCAACTCGATCAGCATGTCACCTTCTTTGACGCGCTGACCTTCGGGAATCAGCGAAATAATTGTGGCACGCCCCTCCAGCTCCGACCGGATGTCGATCGAGTTGTTGGCTTTCAGTTCGCCCTTTTCCTTCAGCACGATCGGAAAGCTGCGGCGGGCAACGGTGAACAACTGGATGTCCGCAGTTGGCCCGGCGGATCTCATGAAGCGGTACACGCCAAAGACTGCACCTGCCACGGCGAGCAGTAGCACAATGGTGATCACTCGCTTGACCGACATGCGACGCGCTCTTGTCTGTGTGGTCGCTTCGGGCCAATCGGCTCCGGGCACGGAAATCTCGGCCGCTGCTTTTTTGTCTGCGGTAACGTTCATGCAACCCCCAACTGCGACGCCTGGGCGTGCGGGTTATACTTGCCTGTCCCCGTTGGAGCCATCTGGGGTGAGTCCTCGTTCCTTGTTAACCCCTGGGTTTTGTCCCACGAACTTATAACCGTGGGCTTGAAGGCCGCCCAGCACCTGATCCTAACGAATTTCACTCTTGGTATCCATGGCGATCTCCCATTTGCCGTCCTCGCCGATACGGAGGGTGTCCGTATCACGCCAGAACTGCAGAATTGCGACTTTGTACTCATCCTCGGCCTGAGCCAGGCGGTTCTGAGCACCTAGGAGCGCGTTCTGGGCGTCCACCACTTCCAGTGAGGCGACCAGCGAGCGTTCATACCGGAATTTCGCCGCTCGCAGACGTTGCTGAGCCAACTTGCGGTCGACAATCTGGAACTGCAACAGCTGGTCCTGTTGCTGGACTCGACGCATTGCACGCCGCACGTCTTCAACGACGACGTCCCGGGCCTGCTCGTAGGCCCGCTTGGCTCGGCGTTTGCGGATCAGTGAGGATCGCAGATCATTCCTCTCCTTCAAGCGATCCAGGGGCAGCTCGAGATTCAGCCCTGTTCGCCAGGTGGCTCGATCGGATTCGTACTGGAACATGCCCTTCTTGCTGGGGTCTGTGTCGAATTCCACACTGCCGAAGGCGTCCAACGCGGGCAGCAGGCTGTTCTCAGCGACTACCACGCCTCGCTCGGCGTCGCCGATCTGGTCCAGTTGGTTGAGCAGGTCCAGCCGCATCTTCAAGGCCACACGTATGGCTTCCTGTTCATCTACGGCAGGCATGGCCAACGCGTCCACGAGGTGTTCTGATTGCGCCTCACTTCGCTGTTCAGCCGTGGCTGGCAACTCTGCCGGTTTCGTGGCAGTGCCAGCCGGCTGGGTTGCGGAGTCGCCTCCCTGCGGCAGTTCAACAGTGATGTTGGCCTCGGTGGGCATGCCAATGCGGACTTTGAATGCGTCCAATGCGGTCTGATAGCGTTCCACCGCGTCGATCTGATTGTTGATCGCAGTGAGCTGATCCTGCTCGGCACGCTGTACGTCGAGTTCGATGACGCGGCCGGCCTTCCAGAAGGCACGTGCCCGCAAGGCCAGCCACTCGAAGCCTTCGATGCTCTCGCGGGAGTTGATGATGGCCTGGCGAAGCTGCTGCAGGTTGAAGTAGTCGGACGCAATGTCCACCGCAAGGAATCGCCGGAACCGCTCGAAGGTGCGGACCGCGTAGATCAGTTGCCGCTCTGCTTCGTAGCGAGATTCATAGGCGACCGGCCCAGCTCCTTTGAGCAGCGGAATGTCCGCCCGGATGAGCGTGTCGCCGGTTTCCGCGGTGGTGACATGGTTGGTCAGGTCGTGCATCAGGCTGCTGACCACCTGAGCGGTGATCCGGCCACCGTAGGGCAGCTTCTGTTCGACGCCGACCGTGGCAACAGCATCCATGGCGTCGTCGAAGTGGTTAATCTCGCCGAAGTTGGCGTATTGTGTCTGAATGTTGCCCACCAGTCGCGGCGTCCACATGTGTCGCTCGAGGGTCAGCGCCAGCGCTGCCAGGTAGAGGTCCTCTTTGGCGTTCTGGAAATCGCGGGCGTGCTGGAAGGCGTAGGTCAAAGACTCCGCCAACGTCAGAACTTTGGGCCCGGGCGGTGTTGCCTCAAGGCCGGGCAATTCGCCCGTCTTTTCGAGTTGCTTGCTCCCGGCGGGAGCGGTGGCGGTGGCCTGGGTGTTGGCCGGCATGGTGGCTGGGCGACCGTTCAAGTGGCCGGTCGGCGGAAGGCCCTTCTCTTGCGGCCCCGAAGAAGGCGCCACAGCATAGGGCCGACCGTTGCCGGACAAGGCGGGGTTTGAGCCATTCAGATTTGCCGGCTGGGCTCCGTTCAAATCGGCCGGCTGGCTGGCTGCGAGAGTCTCGAACGAAGGCGGCAGTTCCGAATTGATCGGATGCGGCACGAACTTGTAAGCGCTTGCGCTCGGCTTGATGGGGGCGTGGGCCTCGCCGATGTAGGCGTCGTGGACGATGCCCACCGCCTGCCGTTGCCGCTGGTCGACCAACTGGTAGACCTGACGGTCGGCATCGTTGACGAAAAACTGACAGCCGGTGATGGCGTAGCATGCACCGAGTATGAGACAGCATCGCCAGAGGCCGAAGCCTGTTGTGAGTCGGAAATCCGCCATGTGTCCCTCGCCCTGCTGGAAGAACTACTGGTGTGTCGCACGCACGTCTATGCAGACGCTTGCCCCTGTGAATTCGTCAGAGCATTTTGCGGTTTTTCAGTCTGCAGGGACGGCCGTCCGAAGGTTCGTCCCGCCGGAATGGGGTAGTTGCCCCATGCCCTCAAGGCCGCCCTAAGTTCCGAGCGGGATTGTACTAGAAGCTGGTCGACATGAACAGGGCCGCTTCGTCCGGCGGTTCGACGTCTCGTTCGTGAGGCTTGACCGACGGCGATTCGGCGGCTACTGTCGGCTTCAATCCGGTGGTTTTATGGCCCCAAACCGTTCGGACAGATCACGTCATTCTATCAGAATAATCGACAGGAGAATGCCATTTTCACTGTGGACCAAGGTAGGTCCGCGGTCGATGATTCGTCCATCTGCAGGATTTGTCCCTTCGGCAGGATGCGCGCACCGTGCGCCCCATCATTAGCCGTCAGGTTGCAAAGGAGTGGTGACCATGCGCTTGGGAACTGTCTGTGTGATGAGTCTCGTTCTGGTGTCGGTCGTTCTGAGCAGCGGCTGTGGAGCCTCCAAGGAGAGCATGACGGTGAGCTTGGCCTATACGCTCAAGCCCACCGAGCAACTTCCGGAAGGTCTGACCACCGTGGCGGTGAACGAGTCGGACGTCGAGGCCTGGGAAGCCGGTACCGAGGATGCCGACCGGGCCAAGAAGTGGTCGCGGATGTCTGCGGACATGATCGAGGCCATGATCAATGATTCGCACAAGGAGGGGCTGACCCCGTTGACCGTGGCCAAACGCCGCGAAACCAAGAACGTGATGGCCGAGAACGACATGGCCGCCGCGGGCCTGACCCAGAGCAGCGGCAATGCCGGGGCTCCGGCGAAACTCGCCGACGTGCAGGGTCTGATCAAGAGCAAGCTGAACATCCGTAACGAGGTCAAGAAGGGCAAGCAACGTACGATCAATGCGGCCAGCTTCTCCGCGTGGGGCGGCTCGTACTGGGGGGGCGGCTCGGGCAGCGTCGACACGGAAGAGGTCGAGACGGTCAGCCGCAATCTTACCGTGCAGTGCTCGTTCAGCATGTACGACAAGGCGGGCAATCTGATCTGCCAGTATTCACCGGATCCTTTCCGCAAGCTGGACAAGGCCAAGCCCAGCCCGGTCTTCGGCAGCAGCAAGACCGAAGCCAATTTGGACTCAGCCGACGGCATCATCGGCGAGTTGGTCGAACAAGGCACGCGTGAATTCGTCAGTATGTTCGTGCCCACGCAGATGAAGTATCAGTACGAGATCGAGTCGAGCAGCAACGAGGACTCGGCTGCCGGTGTTCGCCAGATGCGCGGGCGGTTCTACGACCAGGCGATCAATTCCTTCAAGGCCGCCTTGGCAGAGAAGGGATCAGATTACCGGTCGATGTTCTGCCTCGGCCTGTGCTACGAGCTGACCGGCAAGTATGACGATGCGATCAACTGTTATCGGCAGGCGGCGTCGTCCAAGGGCGTGGACGAGAAGGAAGCCGCCATCTACCAGGCGGCCGCGGATCGGCTGAACCGTCACAAGGCCCGAATCCTGGCCGGGAAATAGCGAAACGCTACGCAGGCAGAAGTCTGCGGTTCTTGGGCGACGAGTTTCAATAGCTAACCATTCTCGTCGGAGCGTGTCTGGTCTCCCGAAGTTCGAGAGGGGCAGACGGAACCGGCCGGAGTGGGTTCAGCGGAACTTCAAACCGAACATAGGATGCCAAGGAGAACTCGTATGAAGAAACTCACGCGTGCTTTCGTCGTGGCAGGATTGCTGGGGCTGGTTGTCCCAGCTATGGGCCAGGTGGATACCGCCCAGGCTCAGAAGAAGCTCTTGTCCAAGCGGGCGGCTGAGGCAGACGCCTACCGCAAGCTGGCCGAGTGCATCAAGGGGCTGCAGATCACGTCCGACACTTACGTGCGTGATTTCGTGGCTGAAAGCGACCAGATCCAGGCGGCTATGGATACTTTCATCCGTGGCGTGCGTCTGGGCGAGCCGAAATGGTACGACGACCTGTCCTGCGAGGTGCCGGCCGAGGTGACCGTCGCGCGTGTGATCCAGGAGCTCACCCAGATCTACACGGCCCACTACAAGGGCGACAGGATCAAAGCGACAGACATTCAGCACATCAAGAACACGGTGAAGAAGGATGTGATCAAGGTCGTGGGTATGGGCGCGCCGCGTGAAGATCTGCCGCCCGATCTGCCGGCCGGCGTCGTCGAGCAACTGGGTGGACCGCCCATTCCGCCCTCGCCGCCGATTCCGGACCTGTGGCGGAAGGTTGGTCCCCAGGGGCGATTGATGGCTCAGCGTGCAGCCCAGGTGGATGCCATGCGCAAGCTTGTCGAGCGAATCCTGGGACTGCGCGTGAATTCCAATACGCTGGTGAAAGACTTCGTGACCGAAAGTGACGAAATCCAGACGATTACCCGTGGGACGTTGATCGGCGCTACTGAAGTGCGCACCTACTTCCATCACGATGAACCCATCTGCGAAGTGACCATGGAGGTACCGCTGGAGTCGGTGGTGACCACTATCAATGAGTTGCACACGCGTGCGATCCGCGGCAACGACATCAAGGGCACCGATGTCACGCAGCTGACCCAATCGCTCAAGACGCAGAAGTTCCAGGCCACGGGCATGGGCGTGCCGCCGCAGAAGGTGCTCAAGGTTTACAACCAGAAGGTGGAAGCCTCGCAGCAGATTCCTGGCTGGGCGCAGATGCCCATCCGCATGACTGGCAGCGGCGTGGCTCCGGCGGACAAGGCCGGCACACCCCAGGGCAAGCTGTTGGCCGCCCGGGCTGCGGAACTCGATGCCAAGCGTAAGCTGTCCGAGCACATCAACGGCCTGGTGATTACCTCCAACACGACCGTACGCGATTTTGTCGCTCAGAACGACGACATTGAAACCCAGATGCAGGGTGTGCTGGTTGGCTCGACGGTGGACAGCACCAAGTTCGATCCCGACGGCACCGCCCAGGTAACCGTGAGTGTGCCCGGCATGCAGGTCTGGGAACTGATCACCACTTACCAGAAGGTCACGCTCACACAGCGTCAAGGCGGGTAACTGCATCGTCTAACTCGTTTGGCTCAAAGCTGACAGCTAATCCATAGCTTATCTTCTGAAAGCATTTAGTCATGAAACGCATTCTGCTGCCACACTTGCTGACTCTCGGGCCAAGAGATCTC